>NZ_JBBMFF010000240.1:0-17520 GCF_040096185.1 Faecousia intestinalis
TTTTCTCCGACGTACACGCCGCCGGAGAAAATGATTCCTATTTTCTTTGCGCTTGCGAGCGCAAACTCTGCGAGGCTCTTTATACAGACTGAGGAAACTCTGACGATTTCCTTTGCCTTCAGCTGGGAAGGTTTTTCGACAGACTGCGGTGGGGCTGCCGTTAACAGCAGCCCCACCCGGAATATTGGAACTTTGGGCACAGAGGCACGTCTTACAGGTGCAGCACGCGTTCCTTGATCTCCTGCGTTCTGCCCTGATTCCAGAACTGCGTGCCGATGTAGCCGCAGGTGCGGCGGGCGACATTCATCTTGCTCTGGTCGGTGTTGCCGCAGTTCGGGCAGGTCCAGACGAGCTTGCCGTCCGTGTCCTCCAACACCTCGATCTCGCCGTCGTAGCCGCAGACCTGGCAATAATCGGACTTTGTGTTCAGCTCGGCATACATGATGTTGTCATAGATGAACTTCATGACCTCGAGCACGGCGTCGATGTTGTTCTGCATATCCGGCACCTCGACATAGCTGATGGCGCCGCCGGGCGAAAGGGCCTGGAACTGCGACTCAAAGGCCAGCTTGTCGAAGGCGTTGATCTTCTCCGTCACATGGATGTGATAGGAGTTCGTGATATAGCTCTTGTCCGTCACGCCGGGGACGATGCCGAAGCGCTTCTGCAGACACTTGGCAAATTTGTAGGTCGTGGATTCCAGCGGCGTGCCGTAGAGGCTGAAGTCGATGTGCGTCTCCGCGCGCCACTTGGCGCAGGCCGCGTTCAGATAGCGCATAACATCCAGCGCAAACGGCGTCGCCGAGGGATCGGTGTGGGACTTGCCCGTCATATACTTCACGCACTCATACAGGCCCGCATAGCCGAGCGAGATGGTCGAATAGCCGTTGTAGAGCAGCTTGTCGATGGGCTCGCCCTTCGGCAGGCGCGCCAGCGCGCCATACTGCCACAGGATGGGGGCCGCGTCGGACAGCGTGCCCTTCAGGCGCTCGTGACGGCACATCAGCGCGCGATAGCACAGGTCCAGCCGCTCGTCGAAAATTTTCCAGAACTTGTCCATTTCCTTGCCGGAGGACAGCGCCACATCGACAAGGTTCAGCGTCACGACGCCCTGGTTGAAGCGGCCGTAATACTTCGGCTTGCCCGGCTCATAGTTCCCGGCATTGGCCACGTTGTCCCAGCCGTTGCCGGAGGAATCCGGCGTCAGGAAGCTGCGGCAGCCCATGCAGGTGTAGACATCGCCGTTGCCCGGCGTCTCGCCCTTCGAGAGCTTGAGCTCGCGCATTTTCTTCTCGGAGATATAGTCCGGCACCATGCGGCGCGCCGTGCACTCCGCAGCCAGCCGCGTCAGGTAGAAATACTTCGAATCCTCGTGGATGTTGTCCTCCTCGAGCACATAGATGAGCTTCGGGAAGGCCGGGGTGATCCACACGCCCTTTTCGTTCTTCACGCCCTGATAGCGCTGACGGAGCGTCTCCTCGATGATGATGGCAAGATCGTGCTTCTCCTGCGGATTGCGCGCCTCACCGAGGTACATGAACACCGTGATGAACGGCGCCTGGCCGTTCGTCGTCATGAGCGTGACGACCTGATACTGGATGGTCTGCACGCCGCGCTTGATCTCCTCGCGCAGGCGCTCCTCGACGATCTTGGAAATACGCTCCTCCGCGGCCTCGGCCCCGAGCTCACGGATCTCGCGCACCACACTCTCGCGGATCTTCCGGCGGCTGACGTCCACGAACGGGGCCAGATGCGTCAGAGAGATGGACTGACCGCCATACTGGTTCGAGGCGATCTGCGCGATGATCTGCGTGGCGATGTTGCAGGCCGTAGAGAAGGAATGCGGCTTTTCGATGAGCGTGCCGGAGATGACCGTGCCGTTCTGCAGCATGTCCTCGAGATTGACGAGGTCGCAGTTGTGCATATGCTGGGCATAGTAATCCGCATCGTGGAAGTGGATGATACCGGCCTCATGCGCCTCGACGATGTCGCGCGGCAGCAGGATGCGGCGCGTGATGTCCTTCGAGACCTCGCCCGCCATATAGTCGCGCTGCACGGCGTTGATGGTCGGATTCTTGTTGGCGTTCTCCTGCTTAACCTCCTCGTTGTTGCATTCGATGAGGGACAGGATGCGGTCGTCCGTCGTGTTGGACTGGCGGACAAGGCTGCGGGTATAGCGATAGGTGATATAGCGCTTGGCGACCTCGAAGGCCCCGTGCGCCATGATCTGGTCCTCGACGAGATCCTGGATCTCCTCGACGGACAGGCTGCGGTTCATTTCCTCGCAGCGGATCTCGACGGCCTGCGCGATGCGGTCGATCTGCAGCGGCGTCAGGCGCTCGGCCTCCTCGGCCGCATTGTTGGCCTTTGTGATGGCCACGATGATTTTTTCGATGCGGAACGTCTCTTCCGCTCCGTTTCTCTTGATGATCTTCATGGTATTCTCTCCCTAGGCTTTGCCCGTTTCTCTGTGTTACTCCGAATTCTCGATCCTTTCAGAACGATCCCAGCCGTTTCCCGCTGCGCATTTTTTTGAGGCAGTGCAGCATCCGGTCGTCGTTCACGCACCCCTATTATACTATATCTTGTGGTTATTTCAAGTCCTAACCACAAGATTTTCCAAAAAACTTTTTAACGGGCCGGAATGCCTTTTTTCGCAGCAGGGCTTTCCTTTCCGGCAAAAGCGCGTTATAATGAATATGAACTTACGCTCTGGAGTCATGATTATGAAACGAATCGTCACCATGCAGGACCTGTCCTGCATCGGAAAATGCTCGCTGACCGTTGCGCTGCCGGTGCTCTCCGCCATGGGGCTGGAATGCGCCGTGCTGCCGACGGCCGTCCTCTCGGCGCACACCGCCTTCGAGGGCTTCCGCTATGAGCCGCTCTCGCTCACGTCGGTCGCGGACCACTGGCAGCAGCTCGGCCTGCAGTTCGACATGATCTACACCGGCTATCTCGGCGGCAGGGCTCAGGTGGATCAGGCGCTCGACTTCTTCACGCGCTTCCCTGCCATGCGGCTCGTGGACCCTGTCATGGCCGACCACGGCGCGCTGTATGCCGGGCTGGAGCCGGACTTTCCCGCCGTACTCCGCACGCTCTGCGCGCAGGCTGACCTCATCACGCCGAACATCACGGAGGCCTGCCTGCTGACCGGGCTGGAATACCGTGAGACGCATGACGACAGCTACATCCGCACGCTCCTGGAGCGGCTGCTCGCGCTCGGGGCGCGCACGGCCATCCTGACCGGCGTCCGGACGGAGCCGGGCCGCGTCGGCGTGGCGTGCATGGATGCCGCGGGCTCGGTGTCGCAGTGCAGCGCGCCATATGTTCCCGCCGTGTTCTACGGCACGGGCGACCTGTTCGCCAGCACCTGCGCAGGCGCGCTGACGCTCGGCTGGAGCGTACACGATGCCATGGAGCTGGCCTCCGCCTACGTTGCGGACACCATCGCCGAGACCCGGCGCGAACCGGACGCCCGCTGGTACGGCGTGAGCTTCGAAGCGACCATCCCCCAACTTCTCCGCCGCATGGCGCAAAGGAGGCCCTCCCATGCAGAAAATTGACCGCACGCGGCGGAAGCGCCGCTATCTCGTCCTGTCGTTCTTCGTGCCGTTCGGCGTGATGCTGCTGTGCTTCGTGCTCGGCGGCCTGTGGCCGTTCGGCGACCGGCAGGTGCTGGCGCACGACATGTGGCATCAGTATTACCCCTTCTTCGTCTCGTTCCGGGAAAAGCTCCGCTCCGGCGGCTCGCTGCAGTACCTGCGCGAGGCAGGCATGGGCATCGGCTACCTGCCGCTGTATGCCTACTATCTCTCCAGTCCCCTGTACCTGTTGTCCGTGCTGGTCCCGGCGTCGCTGCTGCGGGAATTCTTCGCGCTGCTCGTTCTGACGAAGATCGGACTGGCCGGTCTGTTCTTCGCCGTCTTCCTGCGGACGACGTTCCGCCGGAACGAGCCTGCGCTCGTGCCGTTTTCCATGATGTACGCCCTGTGCTCCTTTGTGGCGGGCTACTATTGGAACATCATCTGGCTCGATGCGCTGGCCCTCCTGCCGCTGATGCTGGCGGGCATGGTCAGCCTGCTGCGCGAGGGCCGCTTCCGCCTGTATACGCTGGCGCTGGCACTCTCGCTGCTGTGCAACTACTATCTTTCGTTTTTCTGCTGCATCTTTGTCGGGCTGAGCTTTTTTGTCTGGTGCATCTGCCGCTGGGACGGCTGGAAGAGCTTCTTCCGCCGCTTCTGCCGCATCGCGCTGTGCACGCTGCTCGGCGTCGGCATGGCAGCCGTTCTGCTGCTGCCGACGCTCTACGGCCTGCAGAACACCCACTCCGCCGGAAACGAAGCGCCGGAGCTGCTGGCGCTGAACATCGCAGAGGACGCCTCCGGCAAGGCCGCGGAGGGCCAGAGCACGCTGGACCTGCTGAAGGAGCAAACGCTGCCCGGCCTCGCCTACGGCGCGCGGCGCGTGCTGGCCAACCTGCTCACCTCGACGGAGCCGACGAAGATGGAGGGCCTGCCGAACGTCTACTGCGGCTTTGCCGCTGTGGTGCTGGCCGTGTTCTTCCTGTGCTGCAAAAAGGTCCGCCTGCGGGAAAAGCTCCTGAGCGTCGGTCTTCTCGCCTTCTTCCTGCTGAGCTTCCTGTTCCGCACGCTGGATTATTACTGGCACGGCGGGCATTTCCCCAATATGCTCCCCTATCGCTTCAGCTTCCTGTTCAGCTTTGTGCTCATCGTCATGGCCTACCGTGCGTGGACACTGCTGGACTGCTTCCGCAAGCGATATCTGTTCGTCATCCTCCCCGTCTGCCTCGGCATTATCCTGTGCGGGCTGGGGCTGGAGGGCAGCATGCGCCGGATGCTCCTGAGCGCGCTGGCGCTGGCCATTGTATGCCTTGCGCTCGTGCTGTATCGCCCGGAGCGCAGGCGGCAGCTCCTCAGCATGGCGCTGCTGTTTGCCGTCATCGGGGCAGAAATGGTCTGCAGCATCGCCATGGGCGTGGCAAAGGTCTCGCTCACGTCCCGCTCGTCCTATCCGCGCGAGTCTGAGGATGTGCAGGCCGTCCTGCAGGCCGTACCCGAGGGCAGCGGCCGCGTGGAGGTCACGTCCTACCAGACGCTCAACGACGCTGCGCTCAACGGCTACCGCGGTATTTCCATCTTCACCTCGTCGGCAAACGTCCGCTTCAACCGCTTCAGCCGTTCGCTCGGTCTGGCCTCGTGGCCCGCGAGCAACCGCTACCTCTATTATGAGAGCAGCCCGTTCACGAATCTGATGTGCGGCCTCGAATACCTCATCGACCGCGACGGCCAGCAGCGCGACACGTCCTACACGACCGTCGCCGCGCAGTCCGGCAATGTCCTGCTGCTGCAGAACCGCGCCTATCTCGGCCTCGGCTTTGTGGCGGACAGTGCGCTGGGCAGCTTTGTGGCGGAGCAGAACGTCTATAACCCCATCAAGGAGCAGGAGGAAATGTTCCGCATGGCAACGGGGCTGGACGACGCGCTCTACACCCACCTGAAATATGACACGCTCGAAGCGCCGGACACCTGCGATCTGCGCGCCAGCGGCACGAGCGGCACGCAGTACAGCTATTCCACGCAGGACGCTGACGGGCAGAGCGAGCTGAGCATCTCCTATGTCGTGCCGCAGAACGGCCTGCTCGTCGCCACGACGAAGTCGTCCGGCAACTATGACCTGACCGTCTACCGCAACGGCGAGCGGCTGTTCACACGCAACATCAAGGTCCGCTGCCTGTTCAGCCTCGGCTGCTTCGAGGCGGGCGACACCGTCACCCTGACCTACCCCGTCGCCGAGGGTAAGGAGGGCACGATCTCGCTGGACGTGGCCGAGCAGAACGACGCCGTGTTCGACGCGGGACTTTCCCGCCTGTCCCGGAGCGTCTGGAACGTGACGGAGGACACGGACACCAGCCTGTCCGGCACGGTGGACGCCGCAGAGGACGGCCTGTTCTACACATCCATTCCCTACGAGAACGGCTGGCGCGCCTATGTGGACGGCGTTGAAGTCCCGCTGGCGCAGACAGCCAGCGCCCTGTCCGAGAGCGTCCGGCTGACGGACGCCGTCATCGCCTTCCCGCTGACGGCCGGGCAGCACACCGTCGAGCTGCGCTACACCGCGCCCGGCCTGAAGACCGGCGCGATCATCTCCGGCGTGAGCCTCGGCCTGTTCCTGCTGCTGGCGCTGCTCCTGCGCCGCCGCCCGCTGTTCGGCGGCGAGGCGGACGTGCCGCCCGTGACGGAATTCGCCCTGCTGCCGGATAGCCTGCCGGAGGCCCCGGCAGAAGCCGAAACGCCCGAAAACGCAGAAGATACCACGCCGGAGCCGGACGATCTGGACGGCTGGCGGCAGTGGCTCGATACCCATCCCGAACCCAACGATCAGAAAGGAGATCTCCCTCATGCAGAATTATGATCCGCAGCAGGACGTCATCCCTGCCGCCCCCGAGCCGCAGCGCCCCGTCCCCGGCACCGCAAAGGCGTTTTCCATCGTCGCTTTCGTCTGCGGCATCTGTTCCCTCGTCACGCTTTTCGTCGGCATCCAGTTCGGCATCGCCGGACTCGTGTTCGCGTCCCTCTCGCGCCGCCGCGCGGGCTTTGACCTGCCGCGCAACCGCAAGGGCCGCATCATGTCCATCATCGGGCTGATCGTCTCGGTGCTGTGGCTGATTCTCTATATCATCCTCTTCGTCTACGCCGTGAACGGCATTGTGGACGGCACCATCCCCACCCCGACGGAGAGCTTCTACTTCTTCAACACCTGATACGCAAAAAATGACCTCCACCGCACAGCCGGTGGAGGTCAGCTTGGCGAAAAAGGCCCGAAGGGACTTTTTTGACAAGCTGTGCCGGGAAAGCCCTAAGGGCTTTCCCGGCAGTTTTTATCTGTTCCAGCGCCGGTCGTCCCACTTCTTGCCGTAGTAGAAGAGAACGACCTCGCAGTCCGTGCAGATCTGGGCGAGCTTCGTCGCGCCGTCATCCGGGAAGGCCGGAAAGAGTTTCCCGCCCAGCAGCGGGATGTCCCCGCGGGACTTCAGCGGCCAGTTGATCCAGTACTTCTCCTTATCGGTGAAATACAGGACACCGCCGCTCTGGAGCAGCCCGCAGCGCATGGGCTTTCCGCAGAGCGGGCAGGGCTTGGGGTCATATTCCGGGGCGGTATTTCTGAGTTCAGCCTCTTCCATTCCGCCCTCCTAGCTTCCATACCGGAAATGCGTCATCCAGACCGCCTTCCCCATCTGCTCGAGCGCATATGCATCCTCATCCGGGTAGTAGACCGAGCGCAGCACGATCACGTCATAGTCGATCTCGAGCGAAGCCTCGATGTCGTCCTGCGTTTTGTAGCGCACATTCAGATGCATCGGCCGGTCCATGCTGGAAACGACCTCCGTGACCTCGCTGCACTGATAGAGATACGGCTGCAGGGCCGCCCCGTCATAGACGGTCCCATATTCCGTCTCCTCCTGCGCCGTGCAGAGCGACAGGATGGTCTCCGCAAGGGTCTTATCCCCGAGGACTTCCTCCGGGAACGAAATGGTGTAGGCCTCGCAGGCCATGCGTTCCTTGTCCGTCATGGCTCGCGTCCGGCTGATCCTGCAGCCCGCCATCCCGGCGGCAGCCAGCACCAGCGCCAGCACGACCGCCGCGATCCTTCTTCCGCTCTGTTTCATTCTGTGCCGCCTCCTGTCCGGCCTGAAAAGTCCTTTCTTACGCTTCCAGTATACCAGTCCCTCCCCCAATTTTACAAGACGGCAAATGTACCAAAAATCGACCTGTGGTGTTCCGCATCAAAACGGTTCCACAGGTCGATCTGCTGCATATTCCGGCCTCTACGGCCTTTTCCAGAGCTGCAGGCGGCTTCCGGTATCCGGCAGCTGCGCATAGCCTGCGGCGCGCAGCAGAGCCGTCAGGCCCTCCAGCCCGTCCTCCCCATCCACGGCATAGGGCTTCAGGCTGCCGCTGTCCGTCGTCTCCACGACGACATAGTCCGTGCTGAGCAGGTGCTCCTGCGAGCAGTAGCGCAGGTCATAGAGCACGGCGCGCCGCGACAGCGGTACCACAAGGAACGTCGTGGCCGTGACGCTCGCATCGCCCGGGATGCGGTCCAGCACGGCGTCCGTCTCCTGCCAGACCGCGCGGTAGTCGAAATAGCGGTTGACATAATTCTCGGAGAGCGGCAGGATGTTCCCGCAGAAGCACACGCCCGCCAGCAGGGCCGCCGTGGCCGCCAGCGCCGGGCGGTTCCAGACGCGCGGCAGCTCCGCCAGATTCACGGCCGTCAGGTAGAACAGGCAGGCCGCAGAGCCATAGGTATACTGGAAGAAGATGCTGTGCTGATAGGTGTAATCCGACATCAGGTTCACAAGCAGGAACGGGATGAGCAGCACGAGCCGCTCATAGCGCCGCGTGCACAGCGGCAGGAACAGCAGCGGTCCCATCGTCAGGAAGAAGAACGCGATCTTCTCGCCCTCGAAGCACTCCCGGAGCGTCCGCACCGGCGAGAGCAGCACGGCCTTGATGACCGTGAACAGCGAATCCGAGCCGTCGTAGAGGAAATTGCTGTAGCGATAGGACATAACGCCGTCGCCGTCGGCAGCGAGCCAGGCCGTCACGCCGAGGAAATAGCCCACTGCGCCGACGAGCATCGCACCGCCCGTGAGCAGGCCCCAGCGCCGCTCCGCCCCGGTGCGGGTCAGAGCCCGCAGGATCACCCACAGCGCGATGACCGCGACATAGACGGGCGCGTCCTCCTTGACCATACAGGTCAGCACGGAGAACAGGGCAACGCCCCACACGCAGCGGCGGTCGAGGAAGTCGAACAGCCACAGCAGCAGCGGCGTGAGGAATTTGTTTTCATGCACGTCATAGCTCGTGCCGCCCGCATAGGCAGGCCAGAGCAGCAGCAGGGCGCACAGCAGACCGGCCGTCACGCCGGACAGACCGTGCCGCCGCGCGATGCGCCAGAGCGGGATGACCGCCGAGGCCAGCAGCAGGGCCTGCAGCACCTCGAGCGTCACGGGCGACGGGAACAGGGCGTAAAATGGCAGGAACAGATAGTAGATCGGCGAAACATGCACGGCGAAGTGCGACAGCACGCGGTCGCGCTCGCACGTCGTCACGGGCAGGCCCGTCGTGCGCATGCTGTGGAACATCTGGGAAAAGATGCCGAAGTCATAGGTCGGCGCGGCATAGCTCAGCACGCGGAACACCGTCAGCGCCAGCACGGCCGCCAGAAACACGGCTGCGGCGGCCGCGGCGATCACAAGTCCCGCGCGGCGGCCGGTGCACACCGGCGCAGCTGTCAGGCTCTCTGCGTCCGTCCGCGCGCCATAGGCGGCGTAGACGAGCAGAAGGGCCAGCACGACAAGCCCGGCGCACAGCAGCGGCACGGACCACGAGGCGCACAGGCCCAGCACGAGCTGCCAGCCGAAGCACAGCGGCAGGGCCGCGCGCTCCCAGTGCGCCGTGCGCCAGCGAAGGCCCGCCAGCGTAAGCAGGGCAAAGGAGGCCGCCGTCCCCACGAGCAGCAGCGGGAATGACTGCCCCGTCAGGGCGGAAAAGCCGCTCAGCACCCGTTCGGGCGCGGGCAGACAGGTATATTGTATGGCTCCGGTCAGCAGCCACGCCAGAAGCAGGCGCCGGATCATATCCCCTGCGGCCGGGCGGGAAATCACACGCATAATCTCACCTTCCGCCGGGATTGTACCATAAATGAAGGCGCCTGTCAAACGATCAACGCCCCCCTCCCGCCGAAGCGAAAGGGGGGCGCCAAGGAAAGGAAAGCGTCGGTTTTGAAACGTCAGCTCTTCATACTGTTCTGGAAGCGGACCAGCACCGTCGCGGCCTGCGCGCGGGTCGCCGTACCGGCGGGCTCGAGCGTCGTGGCAGACGTGCCGTTAATCACGCCGTTGGCCACGGCCCACTGCATGGCAGCCTGGGCATAGGCGCTGACGGAAGAAGCGTCCTCGTAGGCGCTGAGGTCGGCCTCTGCGCTCACGTCAAGCTCCCAATAGGCGGCGTAGCGATACAGGATCGCTGCCATCTGCTCACGGGTGATGGGGGCATCCGGGTCGAAGGACGTCTCGGAGACGCCGTTGACGATGCCGTTCTTTGCGGCCCAATCCACGGCGGCGGCGTAGTAGCTGCCCTCTGCCACATCCGTGAAGCCTGCCTTCTGGTCGACTGCGGGCTGGCCATCCATACGGTAGAGCACCGTGACGAACATGGCGCGGGTGATGGCGCTGTCCGGATCGAACAGGTCGCTGCTCACGCCGTTGAACAGGCCGCGGTAGACTGCCTCAAGGATGGTCTCCTCGGCCCAGTGGCCGGAGATATCCTGGAACTTGCCCTTCAGATCCTCATAGTTTTTGTCCAGAACGTGGATCGTGACGGACTTTTTGAAGTCGCCGACGGAGGCGGTCACAGCCACGTCGCCGCGCTTCAGGCCCTTGATGGTCACGCTGCTGTTGTCACTGGAGACGATCTCGGCGATCTCGGGATCGGAGACCTCCCAGTTCAGGAGCATGGCATAGTCGTCGACATCGGTATTCTGGATGGTCACTTCCTCGCCGATGTAGATCGAGTCCGTTTCCGCAGAGAGGCTGATGTTGTCATCGAGCTGCGAACCGGTGATGGTATAGGCGGAGCAGTTGCCTGCGTAGTCATAGCCGAGGAAGATATCGGTACGCGAGTCGGTGTACATCATGCTGCCGGATTCGCTCATGCCGTGGACGCCCTCGCCGTTCGGCTGCGCAGTCGGGAAATAGTTGGTGGTAAAGGCGGAGGCATAGTAGTCGCCGGTCTCTTCATCATATTCGATGGTGATGCTCATGTCGTAGTCCTGATACCAGGCCTCGTTCGATTCCACGGAGATCGTGTACATGGACTCCGGTCCCCAGCCCCAGTCTTCCGTCTTGTAGCTGAACGTCGGCTTCTTGCTGTTCGGGCCGGTCGTATCGATATAGAACATATACTCGAGCGTCTGGGTCTTGGCGGTCTTGCACTCCGGAGTGATCTCCGCCTTGACGGAGATGATGGAGTTCTCCGGCTGGCTGCACTTGGAATAATCAATATATTCCTCGCCGTCCTCGTTCACGCCCTTGGCGTAGAACCAGCTCATGTCGAAGTCTCCGGCCTCACTGCCGGCGTAAACGCCGCCCGCGTAGCTCTTCTGCAGGAATTCGGTATCCTGCTCGGACAGGACCTCGCCCGTCGTCAGGTTCGTAACGGTGTAGTGGATGTTATCGACGTTGCGCAGCAGGCCGATCTGCAGGTAGAACGCATCGAGCGAATTGTCGCCGTTCGGAGAGACGCCCGCCGTCTCCGGCACAAAGCCCTTATAGGCCGTGAACATCGTGGCGAATTTGTACTCGTCCATCGGGACCATGGACATGCCGGGGGCGGCCGTATCGCCCAGCCAGGACTTCTCGGTCATCCAGGAAAGAACATCGCTGTCGCTGATGGGGCGGTAGCTGTAGATACCGCTGACGACCTGATCGGCCGTGTTGTAGGAGCGCGCACCGCCCAGAAGGGTCGCGTAGCTGCCGGTCTCGGCAACGGGAGCCGCGCCGAAGTCGCCGTAAAATGCGAGGAACGGGACGGACAGAGTGACGGCGTCCTTGCTCGTGAGCTGGACAAAGCCCTCTACATATGCGCCGTTCGGGAAACGCTCGTCATAGTAGGCCTTCTGCGCGTCGGTCAGCTGCAGGGTCACGGTGACCTGTGCAGTCGCACCGGCGGGAACCGTGAGCTCGTTGCCGTTCAGGCTGGTGGTATAGGTCGCGTCGAGCTTCTTTGCATAGTTCTGCGTGAGATAGGTGACCTTGCCGCCCTTGACGAGGCCGCCCTCTGCAGCCTGGCCGAGGCCCTGCAGGCTGAGCGCATAGGTCTTGGCTTCCTGGGAGAAGTTGACGACGCTGAACTTCATCTCGTACTTGCCGGTCTTCTCGGCATCGTCGCCCAGCTCAAGCTTGGCCTTGTCGGTGCCCTCGACGGCGATGTAAGCGCCGGACTTCACGGCGTTGCCGATGTTGGCAAGGCCTGCACCCTGACGGCGGACGAAGTAATAGGTGCCGTTCGCTTCATCGACGATCGGCGTTGCCGTGCTCATAAGCAGGCAGTTGGCGACCTTGGCATAGTCCTCTTCCGGGATGGAGGTCGTCTTCAGATACTGCCGCAGCAGCGCCATGGAGGCGGCGACGGCCGGAGAAGACATCGAGGTGCCGGAGGCGACGGCGAAATCCTCGCCATAGTATGCGGAGAAGACTTTACCGCCGATGCCGGTGATCTCCGGCTTCAGGGAGAGGCCTTCCGTCGGGCCCCAGGACGAGAACGAGGACATCTCGCCTGCGGCGTTGTTGCGGTTCCAGTCGGCCTTTACAGAGACGGTGCCGGTGTCATTGTTGGCCTTCATCCATTCGAACTCGGTCAGGTTCGCGCGGGCAGCGGGGACATCAAAGCTGGTCAGCTCAACATCCACATAGTCCCACTCTGCTTCCTCGGCGGGAGTCGGGTCGTAGAACACGACGCCGGCTGCGCCTGCGGCCTTTGCCGCCGCAATAATGGAGTCGCCGTTGCCGCCCTCAAACGGGACATAGACGATCTGTCCGTCGGAATTCTTGATGGACTCGGTGTAGCCATAGGTGCCGCCTACGAGGTCTTCCGTCGGACGCAGGTTCTCATAGAAGCCCTTGCCCTCGGGGACATTTTCGATCTCGCTCACGTTCATGTACTGGTCAGACCCCTGGCGCTTGTTGTACCAGCCGAGAACGCCGGTAGCGAAGAACCACTTCACGCCTTCATTCTCGGCGCTGGCGACGGTCAGGACGGAGTCGAACGTGCCGGGCATGCCCAGCGTGCCGCTGGAGACGCTCGTGGACTTGATCTGGTCATCGCCCCAGAGGCTCTCGTTGCCGGTAAAGCCATCGTTGCCGGCGGAGACGCAGACGCTGATACCCGCTGCGGTGGCGGCGTCATAGACCTCGGTCACGCCCTCGTAGTAATACGGGCCGCTGGAAAGGCCGAGGGAGAGGTTCGCGCAGTCGACGCCGAGGGTGATGGCGTCTTCAATGGCGGCGATGAGATAATCGAAGTAGCAGTTGCCGCCCTGGTCAAAGACCTTCATGATGACGAGCTGTGCCTCCGGCGCAATGCCGAGGGACGTCATATCGAACTGCTCCTGATCCGCTTCGGTCAGGTTGCCCGCGATGATACCGGCAACATGTGAGCCGTGGCCCATCATAGTGTCGTCATCGGAGCCGAAGTTGGCCTCGCCGTCGGCATAGTTGAAGCCAAACGGGACCTTGCTGCTGTAATAAACGGTGTCAAGCGCCGTGGACTCATCCAGCTCTTCGGCATGCAGGGTCTTGCTGTCGAGGATGGCCGCGATGTCATCCTTGCTGTAGGCAACGGCGTCCGGATCGGTGGGTTCCTTGGAGAACGTCGGGTTCTCGAAGCACAGGCCGGTGTCGATGACGGCGACGCTCATGCCGGTGCCGTCATAGCCCGCGTCCCATGCGGCGTTCGCGCCCATACCGGCGGCCGCGAACTTCATGTTCGTGCTGATCTGAGAGGCGTCCGTCTCCACGGCATTGATCTCCGGCACGGAGTAGCACGGGGAAAGGAAGACCTTCTTGACGCCCGGCAGCTTGCTGAGCGTTTCCATATCGCCATAGGAAACCGTGGCGGCAATGGCGTTCGTCACGAGGGAGAACTGACCAGTGACCTCGATGCTGTGGCCAAGCTTCTTCTTCGCGACGGAAAGGACGGAGGACTGGCCGTTCTTCACGCTCTGCACGGCGGCCAGCTCTGCCTTGCCGAGGCCCTTGCCCAGCTCAACGGACATGCCGTCCATCTCACAGACGGCCGGGGCCTCAAGCGAGATGATAACCTTGACCTTGTCGTTCTTCTCGTGGGCCTCGCTCACAACAGTGACCTTGTCGCCGTCGCTGTAATCCTCGCCGCTCAGGATCGCCTTCACGGCATCGGAATAGGCCGCCGCTTCCTTCGCGTCATATTCGCGGCAGACCAGTGTCTGACCGTCGTCTGTCGTGATGGTGCTTTCCGCGCCATAGGACAGCGAGGCCAGCGCCTTGGCCTCCGTTGCGCTGAGGGTGCGGCCGGAAATATAGGTGTCCTGCGTTGCCTTGCGCGTGTAGATCCGTCCGTCGGTGGACTGGTATACATAGGTATAGCCCGCCGGGACGTAGGTGGTCTTGCTGTCTGTGGCATAGATGACCTTGCTGGCCGACTCCTCCGCCTTCGGAGCGCTCTGCACTGCACCGGCAGAGGTCACACCGAGAAGGCCGAGCGCCATTGCCAGGCAAAGGACAAGCGCCATCAGCTTTTTCGCCAACGTTTTCATATCTTTCCTCCTTGTAATTTTTATTCCCTTGCCGGGTTCTCCGCGCAGAGAGAATAAATATGCGATTAGTTTACTCTCCGCGCCTGCGTCTGTCAATCCCGCAACAATTCCATATTTTTGCAATTTTGTATGTCAAAAAAACAATGTCCTTCACAAATCGTTCTCAATTTGTTCATTTATTTCCATTCTCTATTGACATTTTTCCTTCCATATGCTAGGATTAAATTGTTGTGCGCCAGGAAACGCCGTCGAAATATATGCAAACAGCGCGGGCCGCTTCGAATTGCGAAGCGGCCCGCGCTGCATTTTTCAGAATCAATCCGCCGTTTTTGCCTTTTCCGGCATCAGGAGCAGATTGAGGTCCACGTCGCCGGTAATACCATCGACCGCCCCGGTGCTGGAATATTGCAGGCAGTCGAAGTGATAAAGAAATTCCGGCGTCGTGCCGTACTCCGCAAGCCAGAGAACATAGTCCTGCAAATAGCTCAGATCAAAGTATGTATATCCATACGTCTGGTTGAAGTAAACGCCCGCCGTATACCCGGCTGCCTCCACCGTCTGGCAGAAGGCAGCTGCGCACTGCGTCAGCGGCAGGCCATCCGGCGAGGGGATGCGCGTGGAGCCTGCGACCGTCTCCCAGTCATAGAACACGGGAAGCTCCAGCGTGCGGCCGTCAAGCAGCTCCAGCGTATAATCGGCCTCCTCGCGGGCCTCCTCGAGCGTCGTGGCCTGCGAGAAGAAATACACGCCAACCTGCACGCCCGCAGCCCGTGCGGCCGTATAGTTCTCGGCAAACCAGCTGTCCTCACGGAGCGAGCCCTCGGTATAGCCGCGGTAGCCAATGCGGAGAATGGCAAAATCCACGCCCGCTGCACGGACGGCAGCCCAGTCGATCTTCTCCTGATGCTCCGAAACGTCCACGCCGGTCAGATGTGCGCTTTTTGCATAGCGCAGCATGCCGTTCTCCTCATAAAACGAATCGGCGTCATAGTGATTCTTGGCAATGTTCTGCTTCTCGTCCGGTGTGGCCGGTCCGCTCTCAAAAAAGCGGCGGTAAACGAGAATGGCGGATGCCGCGACCACGGCGACGAGCAGCAGCGCCAGCAAAATATCGCGCAGCACGATGCCTGCACTGTGTTTTCGGTTTTTCTTTGTCATATCCCTGTCCTTTCGGGTCGCCGAAGGCGGTTTTCTGTCGTGCCTACAGTATACCACATTCGTCAACCCGCGGCAAGAGCCGCCGTTTTTCGAAATTCGGACTTGCCGCCGCGGGCAAAGTATTGTAGAATAGGCGCATACATTTGATCATTTTCAGACTGTCAAAAACCCGCCAAGCCGAAAGTTTCGGAGGGAAGAAAAGTGTGAAAGGAAACCGTCAGGATGTCCTTTCGCGTTCCATCACCCGCCGCAGCGGCAGAATTGCAAAATCATGATACAAAAATTGATTTTGCAATTCTGGAAGCAGCTTGGCAAAAAGGCCCGAAGGGACTTCTTTGACAAGCTGCATCTTGTCATTTTGATTGGAGGATTTCATCTTGACCCGTTTTCTTCGCAGAGGCGCTGCGGCGCTTCTGACGCTCTGCCTTGCGCTCCCGCTGTTCGGCTGCAGCGGCAGCGACACGCCCACAGAGTCCAAAACGCCGCGCAGCGACACGGCAGTGGCGACGCTCTGCGCCGTCGGCGACATCCGCATCACCGACGAACTGCTGCAGGCAGCCCGACAGGGCGGCAGCTATGATTTTTCTGACATTCTGCGCGGCACGACTGCCGTTGTCGGCGCGGCCGATGTTGCAATCGGCAATCTGGAGACGACCCTCTCCGGCGAGCCGTATAACGACGGCAGTGCGCCGGATGCGCTGGCCACAGCCCTGCGCAGCACGGGCTTTTCGCTCGTGCAGACCGCAAATTCCTATACGATCCAGAACGGCCTAAGCGGACTGGAGCGCACACAGACCGTCCTGCGCAGCGCCGGGCTCACGCCCGTCGGCACCTATGAGAGCGCTGAGGACCGCGCGCAGAATCGCGCCGTTCTTGTGGAGGCAAACGGCATCCGGATCGCCGTCGTGGCCTTCACGAAAGGCATGAACGGCATGCGCCTGCCGAGCGGCGCGGAATACTGCACGAACCTGCTCTACACGGACTATGATTCCAATTATTCCCGCATCGACACGGACGGCATCACCGACGCCATCGCCGCTGCGCGCGCCCTGTCGCCGGACGTGATCGTTGCAGCCCTGCACTGGGGCAGCGAGGACGTGAGCGACATCAGCGACACACAGGAGAAAATTGCCGACCTGATGTTCCGCCGCGGCGTGGATGTCATCGTCGGCTCGCACTCCCACCGCGTCGGCCCCGTAGAGCGCCGCAGCATCACGACGGACGACGGCGTGCAGAAGGACGTTGTGCTCGCCTACGGCCTCGGCGATTATTGCGCCGCGCAGGAGGGCGAAACGAACGCCTCACTGGCGCTGACCGTGGAATTCACCCGCACGGGCGAGTCGACTGTCATCAGCGACGTGCGCTGCACCCCGCTGGCCACGGCGGACTGCGGCGCAGGGACCGCGCCGCGCTATCAGGTCCTCGATGCTGCGGACGCCGTCCGGCTGTATGAGAACAACTACTATCAGCGGGTCTCCGATGAGCTGTATGAGCAGCTCCTTGCCGCGAAGCAGCAGATCGAAGAGGCCGTCCAGCCGCAGGACAGCACAAAATAAGGCGAATACAACTGCCGGGAGCAGCCAGATAGCAGGCTGCTCCCGGTTTGTTCATATAAAGTTGTAGGGGCAGGGCATGCCCTGCCCGGCGACGTACCAGCAGGAGGCACGGGCAATCGTTAGAACAGCGGCACCAATTGCCTCTGCAGCGGCGCTCACTGCGCAGCCGTTGGCGGCGTGCCCTTTACGGGTAGCGAGCGCCTTGCAGGTCGGCAATGATTGCAGCACATTCTGTGCCGCAAGTCCCCCGAGTTTGTCATTGCGAGGAGGCCGAAGGCCGACGTGGCAATCTCGCAGTATCCGGCTGAATCGTGGGAAAGCCATCGGCGAAATCGCAACTGCCTTCCCGAGATTGCACCCCAAGGGCACTTCCTCGCGCTTCGCGCTCAGGGCGCCACGGCCCCGTTGGGGCCTCGCAATGACA
>NZ_JBBMFF010000241.1:0-69853 GCF_040096185.1 Faecousia intestinalis
TTCGCCGCCCGCAGGCGGCCAAGGAAGTGAGATCATTTTCTCCGGCGGCATGTACGTCGGAGAAAATACCGCCCAGTCCGCCAGTGTGCGGATCGCCTGCTCCCGGCGGACGATCCGTGCGCGCAGCGGACTGTGATCCAATCGTCGGGAAAGCCCGAAGGGGTTCCCCGATGGGCAAAAAGCCCGGGGCGGAAGCCCCGGGCTTTTGCTGTATTTTCAGGCCTTCTGCAGCTCGGCCGTGCGGGCGAGCAGGGCCTGCAGGCGCTCGGGAAAGTCCAGCTCGCTCAGCTGCAGGAGCTGGCGGACGGCGTTTGGGATCGTGGCGGCGTTTGCGCTGCCGTGCGCCTTCAGGAAGGGCTTTGGCAGGCCGAGCAGCATGGACGCGCCGTTTGAGGCAAAGTCCAGCTCGGCGGCAATGGTGTCGCCCGCGGCGCGGACGGCGGGATCGGTGCTGGCGCGCAGCCGGGCGGCCGTGAACAGGCCCGTGCCCTCAACGGTCTTCAGCAGCACATTGCCGGAGAAGCCTTCGGCTACGATGACGTCGTACTCGCCGGACAGGGCGTCGCGCGCCTCCATCATGCCGGTGAAGCGGATCGGCAGGCGCTCGAGCAGGTCATAGACCTCGCGGATAAAGTGGCTGCCCTTGCTCTCCTCCACGCCGACGGACAGAAGACCGACGCGCGGCTCCTCCACGCCGCAGCTCTGCATGAGTGCCGTGGCCATCAGGGCAAATTGCTCCATGCGCTCGGGCTTGCAGTCCACGTTTGCGCCGCAGTCGGCAAGGCACAGCCTGCGGCCGGGGACGGACGGCAGGAATGTGGCAAGCGCGGGCGTGCGCACGCCGCGGATGCGCCCGGCATAGGCCACGCCTCCCGCGAGTGCTGCGCCGGTGCTTCCGGCAGTGAGCATGCCGGCAAGCTCCGGGTCGCGCTTCAGGCGCTGCATGCCCTTGACGAGCGTGGAGTCGCGCTTGTGCATGACGGCGTCGATGGGATCGTCGTGATTTGTGATGATCTCGGATGCGGGCATGAATTCCAGCGCATCCCAATTGCAGGGATATTTTTCCAGCTCCGCACGGAGCATAGCCTCCTCGTCGGGCAGGACGAGCATGACGTCCGGGACCTCCAGCGTGCAGCGGGCGCAGCCCTCGAGCAGCTGCTCGGGATGGTCGCTGCCAAATACGTCAATCAGAATCTTCTTCATGATCCTCCAGTCCAAACTTTTCGGAAAGATTTTTTTTGCGGGCGCGGACGCGCACTGTGTGCATGGTGATCCAGGCATTCTGTAGCCCGTCGAGCCCCAGCGCGATGCCGATGGCGACGGACGGCGTGAGGAAGCTGGAATACAGCGCCGAAAGGGCGAACAGGCCGCCGAAGCCGAGCAGCAGGGAGGAGCAGAGAATGGCGATCCAGCTCTCCATGCCGAAGCGGCGGGCATCCATCGCGATCTGCAGCTTCAGCAGGGCATCCAGAATAACATAGACGCTCAGCAGCACCGGAAGTGTCGGCAGAACGCGCTGCGGCAGGAAGGCCAGAAGCCCTGCCAGCAGGGCGCACAGGATGCCGATGGCAAAGTCAAACTGAAAGGCGAGGCGGTAGAGATCATTGGAGTAGTAGCCGATCATTTTGGCGGCGCCGGTCAGCAGAAATAAAACGGCAAGCACTGTCCGCTGCAGGGATGTGACCTCCGTGCTGGGCAGGAAGATCAGCATCAGGCCCGCCAGAAAGATCAGAAACGAGGCGGCCGTATTGGTGATTTTGGCCAGCTTGACCAGATTGTCGTTTTGCTTCATGGCTGTTTGTTCCTTTCCGCACCGCCGCGCCACTGCGCGCGGGCGAGAATTTCATAGACACGGGGATCGACCATCGGCCGCTGCACCCCGGCAAGCGTCTGCTCCGAGAGCGTTCCCGTTTCGGCATATTCCCGGCCTGCCGCCTCGAAGGCCTGCAGACGGCGGGCCCGCGGCCCGTCCAGCTTTTCCACCGGGAGCAGCTCGCCCTGCGGGAAAAACAGGGGCGTATAATTCCGGCCGCTGCACAGCCGGTCAAGCTGGGCCAGCAGCGCTTCATACATGGGCGCGGCCTCCGTATAGCCGCATGAGGAGATGACGACGAGCTTCTTGCGCCGCAGCGCCGGGTCCCGCAGCGTCTGGAACGAACAGTGCCCGCCCTCCGGCGTCTGGCCGTGGTATGGCTCCATCAGGCTGATCGTCCGATCCAGCAGGGCTTTGAGCTGAGCGGGAAGACCAAAATAATACAGGGGGAAGCTCGCAATCAGCACGTCTGCCCGGCGGAACTGTCCGACAAAAGCAGAGAAATCGTCCGCGATCGTGCAGGGGGCGCCGCTGCGCCAGCAGGCCATGCAGCCCCGGCAGGGCTCAATGCGGTTTTCTGTCAGGGAAAACGTCTCAAACGGCCAGCCTGTACCCTGCAGAAAGGCGCGGGAAAGTCGCAGCGTATTGCTGGCAGCGCCGCGCGGGCTGCCATTGAGCAGCAGAGCCTGCATGTTGATCTCCTCCTGTGTTCTGCGAGACTCAAAAAACCACCCCTATAGCATAGCGGGTCAGCCTCTGCTAGTCATCATTCATTCCCGGAGCGATGTGCAAAATCCATACACTCCGGGATATTTGTATGGCATTCAGGTGCGCGGATGAGCGGCGCTGAATTCCAGCGCATGGCGCACCGTGCCCTCGAACAGCTGGGCGACGCGGCGAAGCTCTGCCTCGAGCGCAACGTCGGAGCGGCCCGTCAGCCATTCCTCCAGCAGGCCGTAGAGGGCGTGGCAGCAGATGTCGCAGATGAGCTTGCGGTCCTGCTGGCTGTAGTCCAGATCGCGGACGTTTTGCTCGATATAGCGGTCCGACAGCTCGGAGATGACCTTGCTGAGGTAGACGCGCATGGCGTCCTGACATTTCGACTGGAAAATATGACGGCCGATCTGCGGCGAATCGGTGAGAAAGCTGAGCATATCGAGCAGCATGGTCTCCCATGAGGCCCCGCCTGCGGGGACGGACAGCGCCCGCTCGATCTCGGACTCTAGCACGTCGCTCAGCAGATCGTAGATGTCTTCGTAATGATAATAAAAGGTATTGCGCGTCAGCCCGCAGTCCTCGACGATATCGCGGACGGTGATCTTATCCAGCGGCTTGACGGCCAGAAGCGCCCGGAACGACTCGGTGATGGCGCGTTTTGTGATCTGCTGTTTCATCCGGACTCTCCTTTCCGTGCCGCGCGGCTTCGGGCTGCGACGGCAAGTTTCTGCATTCGACAGCATTCAGTGTAGCACATGAATTAAAATTTTTCAACTTCGGCAGGAAAAAACAACATTTTCCGTTAAGAATTCACCGGCTGCGCGGTATGGGTGAAAGGAGGTATACAGCAACATGGAACAAGACGTTCTCATCGCGCTGCTGTCGCTGGCCGGAACGCTGACAGGCACCCTCGGCGGGATCCTGACCTCGGCCCGGCTGACAAATTATCGGATCGAGCAGCTCGAGAAAAAAGTGGACCGTCACAACGGCTTCGGAGAGCGCATCCCGGTCCTGGAGGATCGGGTCACGGCGATCTCGCACAGAATGGACTGCCTGGAAGGGGGGAAGACATGAAGGATCGGTTATCCGCTTTGCTGACGGTCAAGTCGCTCGTCACGGTGACGCTGACGGGGGTCTTTGCCGCGCTTGCGCTGCAGCGGTGTGTCTCGGCGCAGGAATTTCTGACCGTGTTTACGGTCGTCATCAGCTTTTATTTCGGAACACAGCATGAAAGGAGCAATGCAGCATGAAAATTTGTCTCGATGCCGGCCATGGGACCGGCCAGAATCAAAGCCCCGCACGGTGCGGCTACTTTGAGGGCGACCGGATGTTTACGCTGCAGCGCCTGCTGCAGCAGGAGCTGGAGGCCTACGGCGTGACCGTGGTCTGCACGCGCGCCGCGCGGCAGGACGACCCGCCGCTCTATACCCGCGCGCTGGCGGCGAAGGACTGCGATCTGTTCCTCAGCCTGCACAGCAACGCAGCGGGAAACGGGGTCTGCGAAAGCGTGGACTATCCCGTCGTCTTTTATCCGGTCAGCGGGAAGGGGATCGGGCTGGCTGCCGAGCTGGCGGAGTGCATCCATAAGACGATGGGAACGCTGCAGCCCGCGCAGACGCGCGTCCGCTGGAACAGCGCGCACAACGCCGATTATTACGGGGTCATCCGCTTCACGGCAGCCTTCGGCGTGACGGGGATGATCCTGGAGCACAGCTTCCACACGAACACGCGCATGACGACCTGGCTGCTGGACGACGAAAATCTCAAGCGGCTGGCAGCTGCGGAGGCGGCCGCCATCGCTGAGCACTACGGCCTGAAAAAGACCGCAGACGAGCCGCAGCGGGCGGAGACGGTGTGCTATCATCTGCTCTCCGACGTGCCGCAGGGCGATTACCGCACCGTGCTGGACAAGCTGATCGCGGCGGACATCCTGCGCGGCCGCAGCGGAACGGGAGAGGAGCGGGTGCTGGACCTGACGGAGGACAGCGTCCGGCTTCTCGTTCTGCTGGACCGCGCAGGTGCGTTCGGGAGTTGACAGCGGGCCAAAGCCGCTGTAAAATCAGAAACAGAAAGCAGAAAGAAAGCGGAGGAAACTGCATGGAACGGATCGAGGAACAGCTGCGGGCCTATCGCCCGTGGAACGAGCAGGAGGAGGCGGACTGCGCGGAGCTGCTGCGACGGCTCGGGCAGGGGGAGGACCTGTGGACGCGGGAGAACCGCTCGGCCCACCTGACGGCCTCCGGCTGGATCGTCAGCCCGGAGCGCGACCGTGTGCTCATGGCCTATCACAATCTCTATGACTCCTGGTCCTGGCTCGGCGGCCATGCCGACGGCGACCATGATCTTCTGGCTGTCGCTCTGCGGGAGACGCAGGAGGAGAGCGGGCTTTCCGCTGTGCGCGCCGTCAGCCCGGAGCTGTTCTCCGTGGAGATCCTGACTGTGGACGGGCACGAAAAGCGCGGGCACTATGTGCCGTCTCACCTGCACCTGAACGTGACATATCTGCTGGAGGCGGACCCGGCGCTGCCCATCCGCTGCAAGCCGGATGAGAACAGCCGCGTGGGCTGGTTCGGCCTGGATGAGGCCGTGGCGGCCTCGTCGGAGCCGTGGTTCCGCGAGCGCATCTATTCCAAGCTCAATGCCAAGCTCTGCGCGGGCTGGCCCAAATAAATACGGAAAACAATGCGGCAGAGGCGAAAAGGCCCCTGCCGATTTTTTATGCTTCTGTGCCTTACAGCCTGCCGAGCGGCACGGCGAGCCCCGTTCGAGTCGGGTGCGGTTTAGCCCCACATTGCGGAGAGCGTGGGAATGATCTGCTTTTTACGGGACATGACGCCCGGCAAAAACACGACGTTGTTCTTGGCCTCGCTGGAGAAGGCCTGCTGGATCGTCTCCTCGTCGCCAAGGTAGATGAGCTGCGTGCCTTCAAGCAGCACGTCCGTCAGCATGAGCAGCATCAGGCTGTAGTGCCGCTCCTGCATGGTCTGGCCCATGATTTCCAGAAATTCCTGCTTGCGCTCGAGGATGTGCGCGGAATTCACGCAGGTGATCTGGCCGACGCCGAGATCGTGGCCCGCGATGTGGAAATCCTTGAAGTCCGTGAACAGCAGCTCCTCCGGCGTCTTGTCATCCGACCACGAGGCGGAGAAGATCTGCTGGCCCAGCTCCTCGAGCGAGACGTTGGCGATGCGCGCCATGCGCTCGGCCATACTGCGGTCGCGCTGGGTGCAGGTGGGGGACTTGAACATGACGGTATCCGAGACGATGGCGGCTGCCATCATGCCTGCGAGCTTTTCCGAGGGCATGAGGCCCTTTTCCTGATACATCGTGGCGATGATGGTCGTGGTGCTGCCGACCGGCTCGTTGCGGAAATAGATGGGATTGCCCGTCTGGATGTCCGCAAGGCGGTGATGATCGATGATCTCCAGAATTTCCGCCTGATCGAGGCCGGGTACGGACTGGGCCGCCTCGTTGTGATCGACGAGCACGACACGCTTGCGCTTCGGGCGGATCAGATGGTAACGGGAGAGCGTGCCGACGACGCGGTCGTTTTCATCCAGAATGGGATAGCAGCGGTAGCGGCTTTTCAGCATACCCTCGCGGACGTCGTCGACAAAGTCGTCGAGATGGAAGCACTCGAGGTCCTTCGTGCGGCAGATGCGGCTGATGGGCAGTGACTGATACAGCAGGCGGACGGCGCGGTAGGCATCGAACGGCGTGGAGATGATGACGGTGTCCGTCGGCGCGTTGCGGAGCTGCTCGTCCAGCTCGGCCTGACAGACGATGACGCAGCGGGCGTGCTGCTCGATGGCGCGACGCACCATGTCCGGCTGGTGGCCGCAGACGATGATGCTGCCGCTGCCGGAGAACAGCAGATTGTCACAGCTCTGCGGCAGGGCGATGCACACGTCGCCGCTGATGGAATCCACAAGATCGCCCGCTTCGTTCAGAATACGGCCCTCGAGCACGCTGAGCACATTGAACAGCGGAACGGCGTCGATGTGCGGATGCTCGATGGACTGCATGTCGCTGGCGGCGATGTCGCCGGAGGAGAGCATGCCGAACAGTGTGCCGTCCTCATTTGTGATGGGCAGGGCGGCGATGGACGTGTCCGTCGATAGAGCAGCCCACGCGCGGCTGATGGTCACACCGGAGGAAAGCGCGGGCGGCGTGTCATAGTCGAGGTCGCGCACCTGCGTGCGCATGGTCTTGATCCAGACCGGGGCAGGGAAGCCGAAGCGGTCGAGCACGAGCTGCGTCTCGTCGCTGACGTGGCCGAGACGGGCGGCGCGGTACTCCCGGTCGCCGAGTGCATTGCGCAGCGCGGCGTAGGCCATGGCGGAGACGATGGAGTCGGTATCCGGATTCCGATGGCCGGTGACGTAAATGGGATCCATGGGCAGCCTCCTTCGGCAGCGCAGCTGCGCCGCCGTTCATTTTCTATTATAGTATTATCCTACCCCGATTTCGGCGTTCTGTCAATGTCGGAATGCGGCTTTTTCCCGTTTCGATGGTCTGAATATGATGAAAACGTTTGCAAAATGTAGGTAAGCAGTACACATGGCAGTATTGCATGAAATCATGCAGGTTATGCTGATATTACGGCATATGAAAGGATAATCATGCGGGAAACCGTGAAAGAATTCCTGCAAGTATGCACGACGAGCAAAAAGCATAAGGAAATATATTCAAATTTTAGCGCATTTTTATCTTGACTGCACTTTGCGGCACTGCTACAATAAAGTATGGCCTAACGTCCGGTTTATCGAAAAGGGCCTGCGGGACCTTTTCGGCAAGCCGGGCGTATTGTCATAACAAAAGAAAGGAAGGTTGATTCGATGAGAAAACAGAAGCTTCGGCAGCTATTGGCTGTCCTCCTGACGCTCTGCCTGCTGCTCGGCTGCGTTCCCGCAGTGTTTGCAGCAGACCAGACGAAGGAGCTGGAGCTGCAGCAGACGCCTGTTTCCATCTCTCCTGAAAATGAGAATGTGGAAACGGACGCAGCGGACGAGCCCGCGCCGGAGGAAACGGTGCGTGTGATCATCCGCTTCCGCAGCGATTCCCTGACCGAGCACGGCTATTCGACCCGCGGCCTCGGCAGCAACGCTGCGGCACTGGCCTACAGTGACCGCCTGCAGAAGAAGCAGCGCACGCAGATCAAGGCCATTTCGGCGGAGCTCGGCGTGACGCTTCCCGTGCGCTACCAGTTCACCATCGGCGTGAACGGCGTTGCCACGAGTGTGCCCTACGGCGAGGTGGAGGCGATCCGCGCCATGGACGGCGTTGAGAGCGTCTATGTGGAAAATCAGTACGAGCCGGATGTCGACGAGCCCAACACGGCTACGGCAGGCACGATGATCGGCTCCTATAACGCCTGGGCCGACGGCTATACCGGCGCAGGCAGCCGGGTCGCCATCATCGATACCGGCCTGGATATCGACCACCCGAGCTTTGATGAGAGCGCGTTCCTTTATGGCCTCGAGCGCTCCGCGGCCCGTTTCGGCAAGCAGGTCTCCGATTATGATCTGATGACGGAAGAGAACATCACGAAGGTCCTGCCCCGTCTGCATGCATCGGAGCGCATGAGCGGCCTGACGGCCGACGAGCTCTACCGCACGGCCAAGATCCCCTATGCGTTCAACTATATCGATGAGGATCTGGACGTCACCCATGACAACGACGCGCAGGGCGACCACGGTACGCACGTTGCCGGTATCGCCACTGCGAATACCTATGTCTGGACGAAGGACGCCGACGGCGATCTGCACGCGGCCCGCCAGAAAAACGGCGTGGCCGGCGTGGCGCCGGATGCGCAGGTCCTGCCGATGAAGGTCTTCGGCAAGGGCGGCGGCGCGTATGATTCGGACTATATGGCGGCCCTCGAGGACGCCCTGCTGCTCGACTGCGACACGGTCAACCTGTCGCTCGGCTCGTCCGTCTCCGGCCATACGTTCAGCGATAACGACGAGCTGTTTGCCAGCCTCCAGGACACGGACACCGTCGTGACCATCTCCGCCGGCAACAAGTTCAGCTATGCGCAGTACAACAATACCGGCACGAAGATGCAGCTCACGCAGGACACCGTGATCGACACGGTCGGCTCTCCCGGCTCGTTCGGCAATGCGTTCACCATTGCCTCGACTGACAACTCCGGTCTGACGGGCGTGATGCCGGTGTTCAACGGCGTCGGCACGTCCTACAATGATACCTCCGAGAACTACGGCGCCTATGCGTTCACGACGCTCGATACCTCGGCGGACAAGTCCGGCACGACGTATGACTACGTCTTCCTTGGCGACCCGACGACGGGCGAGGACATCTTCGGCGCGGACGAGAGCTTTGAGGGCCTCGACCTCACCGGCAAGATCGTCCTGATCTCCCGCGGCGGCGGTGTTTCATTCTATGTCAAGGCGAACAATGCCGTGAAGGCCGGTGCGGCCGCCACCGTCATTTATAATAATGACAGCGCCAACAATCTCAACATGAACCTGACGGGCTATGAGTACAAGAACCCTGCCGTCCTCATCCCGATGATCAGCGCCGAGAGCATTCTCGCCGCCTCCGAGAAGGACGAGACGACCGGCCTGTACGGCGGAAAGATGGTCGTTGCCAATCAGGTCCGCACCGTGACAGACGTCCCCGGCGGCTTTGTACCGAGCGACTTCTCCTCCTGGGGCGTTCCCGGCAACCTCGACCTGAAGCCCGAGATCACCGCTCCGGGCGGCAACATCTGGTCCACCCTGACGGATGGCACCTACGGCTCCATGTCCGGTACGTCCATGTCCGCGCCGAGCGTGACCGGCATGGCGGCAGTCGTTGCGCAGTATCTGCGCGAGACCGGCCTTGCCGAGCAGGAGGGCATGACGGTTCGCGCCCTGTCGCAGGCACTGCTCATGTCCACGTCCAGCCCGCTGAAGCAGGATAACGGCGTGGAGTATTCGCCCAGAAAGCAGGGCTCCGGCTTTGCAAACGTCTATCATGCCGTGACGACCCCGGCCTATCTGCTGACGGACAGCAAGGATGTGACCGACGGCAAGGTCAAGGTCAACCTCGGCGACGATCCCGACCGCACGGGCGAGTATACCTTTGACTTCACCATTAACAATCTCTCGGATAAGGCCCTTGCCTATGTGCTCCATGCCGGCATCAACACCATGGCGGTCGAGGAGATCGAGGGTGAGAACTATATGTCCGATACGGCCCGTGTCCTGACCCCGAAGGTCACCTTCGACGTCGAGGGCGGCACGAGCTACCTCTATGACCTGAACGGCGACGGCGCCATCGACGAGAACGATGCCCTCGTGCTCCTGCAGGTCGCAAACGGCACGCATGACGCGCTGCCCGAGGCCGATACCGCCAAGTACGACTTCGACGGCGACGGCGCTCTCACTACGGCGGACGCCCAACTCTATCTGGCCGGTCTGCACAATGAGCCGGAGAGTCCGAACGTCTACGCGGCTGCCGTGACGGTCCCCGCCAGCGGCTCCGTCTCCGTCAAGGCGACAGTGAAGCTCAGCGAGGCCGACCGTGCTTACTTCGCAGAATACTATCCAAACGGCTGCTATGTCGAGGGCTATGTCTACGCCTCCGATCCGACGGAAGCCGAGGCCGAGCTGTCTCTGCCGATCCTGGCCTACTACGGCAGCTGGACGGATGCCTCCATGTTCGATAAGTACATCACCCTGCGCGACAGCGTCGATCCGGATGCCGTCGGCTACACCACGACGCAGTACGCCAACGCGCTCGTCCTGCGCGGCTCCGGCTCCTCCTCGGCCTACTACCTTACGGCAAACCCCTACGGTCAGGCTGCGGAATTCCTCGCCGACCGCACGGCCATCAGCTCCACGTCCGGCGTGCAGCTCTATGGCGCATACGCCAGCCTGATCCGCAACGCGGGCGGTGATCTGAATGCCGTCATCTCCAATGCAGAGACCGGCGAGGTCTATGCAAGCGTTGATCAGGGCGTGCAGTTCGGCGCTTACTACAACACGAGCGCAGCGGCCTGGGGCAACAACATGATCGCCATCCCGCTGAGCTGGAATGTGACGGACAAGAACGGCGGTCCGCTGCCCGAGGGCACGAAGATCAAGGTCACCGTGAACGCCATTCCGGAATACAACTGGGACCGCGCCACGAAGACTGTGAAGGGCACGCTCGGCGCGGGCGCTTCCTGGACGACGGAGCTCACGGTCGATAACACCGCTCCGGAGCTGACCGGCGCGAGCTACACCCGCGATTTCGTGACCGGCGAATCCAGCCTGCGGGTCACCGCGAAGGATAACCGCTATGTGGCGGCCATCCTCGTGACGAATGCCCGCCAGACGCAGGTCCTTGCCCGTCAGGCCGTGAACCAGACCGAGCTCGGCGTGGAATCCACGGTCACGGTCGATACCTCCGGCGTCACCGGCTCCGAGGTCTGCGTCATTGCCGTCGACTATGCCGGCAACATGGCAGGCTATAAGATCAAGCTCAACGGCAGCGAGGAAGAGGAGATCGATGCGGACAGCTTCTATGCCAACAACGCCTACGATTCCTCCTGGATCGCCTTCAAGGCCGGTTCGATGGACACTGCCAAGACCGTGGCGCAGGGTGCGATCTATGCTGCCGACTGCGTCGAGGATCATGTCTTTACGATCGACAGCAGCGCCCGCTTCTGCGTCGCTCCGCTGAACGATCTGGAGAACCAGACATACATCGAAACGCTCAGCCTGCCGAGCAATGCGCTCGATATGGCCTACAACTACGCGGACGGCAAGCTGTACGTCCTGTGCACGCAGAACCGCCTGTACTCCATCGACCCGCTTATGGGCACACTGGAGATGGTCGGCACCATCCCGATGTCCGCCGGCCTGAGCTTCATGACGCTGGCCTGCGCGACAGACGGCACGTTCTATGCCGCGACCTACAGCGACTATAACTCCCGCCTGTATAAGTTCGTCCTGACGGACGAGGGCTTCACGGTCACGCCGTTCCCGAAGACGACGGGCATGAAGGTCGCATTCCTGCAGTCCATGACCTACGACCATAACACCGGCAAGCTCTATCACGCCAACTACGGCGCGAAGACGTACTACACCACCTTCATTTCCTATGACCTGACGACCGGCGAAGCCACCGTGCTCGATGAGCTCTATCAGGCAGAGCTGTGCGGCCTGTTCATCCCGCGCAAGAGCGGCTCCATGTTCGGCCCGTCCGAAAAAGTTCAGGAGATCTCACTGAGCCAGGAGAGCCTCGACCTCATCAAGGACAGCAGCGCCACGCTGGAGGTTTCCGCGAAGCCGTGGACGGTCGTGAACCGTGACTGCACCTGGACAAGCTCCGATGAGACCGTCGCCAAGGTGGAAAACGGCGTCGTCAAGGCCGTCGGCGCAGGTACCTGCACCATCAAGGCAGCCTCCGTCCTGGACCCGAGTGTCACGGATACCTGCACTGTGACGGTCAAGGAGGTCGACCATGACCTCAGCGCCGTCATCTGGGATGCGGACAGTCAGTCCTGGTTCAGCACGTTCAACACGAAGACGATCCCGAATTACAAGAAGCTGACCGAGCAGGCCAGCCGCCAGCAGATCATGGCCGCGGCGACCGATACCGCCGGCATTACTTACGCCGCCTCCTATGAAGAAAAGGACGGCAATCTTTACTCGACTCTCTATCAGGTCGGAAAGGATTACAGCCTGACGAAGATCGGCGATTCCGAAGTTGCCTATACCGATATGACGTTCGCCGAGAAGCTCAATGGCGGCACGATGCTTGCAACCTGTGGCAAAAGCATCGTCACGGTCGACACCGCAACCGGTGCTTACACTGCGGGCTGGAATCTCTCCACACTCTTCTCCGCGAACCTCGTCGGCATTACCTATCTCAACACCATCAACGACACGACGAATGGCGTGACTGACAACTGCCTGGTGCTTGACGCAGACGGCAAGGTCTGGGCCATGGGCTTCTACGGCGACGGCGACAACCTGCACTGCACGCTGCCGCAGCTCGTTGCCGACCTCGGCATCACGGCGAGCAGAGCCTTCTTCTGCTCCATCGCGACCGACGGTGCTTACCTCTATGCCACGATCCTGAACGGCTCGCAGTCCGAGCTGGCCGTTCTCGACCTCAAGACCGGCGCGGCTGCCGACCTCGGCAGCTTCAACGCGGACGTCTGGCCCGTTGTCGGCCTGAGAACGGACCGCGTGACGATCGTCACCTCCGCATCCACCTCCTCCGCCATGGAAAGCACCGACTCCCTGCCTGCACTGCAGGAGGCGCAGATCGAGGCGCTTCCCGTGACGGCACGCTGAAGAAAGGATGAGGCAAGTCATGATGAAACGAATCATTTCCTGCCTGCTCGTCTGCTTCCTGCTGCTCGGGCTCTGCCCGGCAGCGCTGGCAGCTGCAGGCTCTCCCACCGCGACTGCAGCCGTAACGGCGAACGCGCAGGGCTCTGCGACGGTCGTCCTCACGGTCAAGGCGGGCAGCGGCTCGTCCCACGGCCGCGTGACTGCAACGATGCCTGCCGGCCTGACGCTGGCAAGCGCCCGCTCCCTGCTGGGCAGCGAAGGCATTGCCGACCTGTCGAGCACGAAAACGTCCCTGCGCTTTGCCTGGGCCTGCTATGCGGACCTGAAGAAGGATACCGCTGCGCTTGAGCTGAAGCTCACGGGAAAGCCCGGCGTCTATGCGCTGCAGCTTTCCCTCCCGGAGACAAAGGAGACGGTCTCCGTCTCGGTCGAGATCCCCGGCGTGTTCCGCGACGTTTCCGCTGACGACTGGTTCTTCAACGCGGTCTATGACGCATACGGCCGCGGCCTCATGGTCGGCGAGTCCTCCGATCTCTTTGCCCCGAACGACAGCATGACCCGCGCCATGCTCATCACGACGCTGTACCGCATGTCCGGCTCTCCGGCCGTGACGGGCGAGAACCCGTATTCCGACGTTCCTGCAGGCAGCTACTATGAGAAGGCTGTCATCTGGGCCATGCAGAAGGGCGTTGCCAACGGCATGGGCGGCGGCAAGTTCGAGCCGGACACCCGCGTGACGCGCCAGCAGGCCGTGACAATGCTCTATCGCTACGCCGTGAAGATCGCAGGCATCCGGACGGATGAGCGTGCCGAGCTCGGCCGCTTCACCGACAGCGCGAAGATCAATGCCTACGCGATCACCGCGATGCGCTGGGCTGTCGGCTCCGGCCTGATGAAGGGTTACCCCGACAATACGCTGCAGCCGAACGGCACACTGACGCGCGCCGAGGCCGCAACGCTTCTTGTCTGGCTGGCTGCCAAGGTTTGATGATCCCCATGCGGGGGCTGCGGCCCCCGCTCCGGATCCCGTGTTGTAACTCACAACAGAAAGGACAGAATCTATGAGTATTCGCAAACGCGCCCTGTCCCTGCTTCTGGTTCTGGTCATGCTGCTTGGCGTTCTGCCTGCCGGCGCTGCCGCGGCGGAGGTCTATCAGGATGTGCCGTCCGGGCATTGGGCCAGCGATTATATTGCGCGCGTCGCGGAGCAGGGCCTCATGGTCGGCACCTCTGACACGACGTTCGCTCCGGAAGAGACGATCACCCGCGCCATGTTCGTAACGATCCTGGCGCGCTATGCCAAGGCAGAAACGGACAACAATGCTGAAACGGCGTTCACGGATGTCCCCGCCGGGCAGTATTACACCGGCGCCGTTGCCTGGGCTGCGGCTAACGGCATCGTCAACGGCACGAGCGCTGTGACGTTCGCTCCGAACGATCCCGTGACCCGCGAGCAGATGGCAGCCCTGCTGTATCGCGCCATGCGCTTCCTCGGGAACAAGTGCCCGCAGGACGGCAAGCTCGACGTCTTCTCCGATGCCTCCGCGCTTTCGGATTGGGCCGTTGAGGGCATGATCTGGGCTGCCGGCGCAGGCCTGTTCGGCGGCTTTGAGGACGGAACGCTCCGCCCGCAGGAGACCGCCACCCGCGCGCAGGCCGCAAAGGTCTTCTGCGTGCTGCTGGACTATTCGGAGCAGCCCGAGCCGACGGAGCCCTCTGCCGAGCCGACGGAGCCCTCCGAGGAGCCGACGCAGGAACCGACTGCGGAGCCGACCGATCCCACTGAGCCGACGGAGCCGGAGACCGGCTTCACCGTTACGTTCAAGGGCGAGGGCGGCTATGCCAAGGTCAACGGCGAAAAGGTCACGTCCGTGACGCTCGAGCCGGGCGTGACCTGGCTGAACTTCAACCTCTACGGTGATCACAGCGAGGGCTTTGATCTCGATCAGGTCGCCGCCTCCTCCGGCACGCTGCAGCGCGTGCGCTCCGAGTTCATCCTCCGCGACATCACCGAGGATGTGACCGTCACGTTTACGACGACCGGCATGATCGTCACCGTGACGTTCGTCTCCAAGCAGGTCGCCACGGTCACACCCGAAAAGGTGCAGGTGCCCTGGGGCCAGACCGTTGAGCCCGCCACGGCGGAGCGCAGCGGCTATACGTTCGTCAGCTGGACGACGGAGGACGGCACACCGTTTGACTTCTCCCAGCCCGTTCGTGAGGACGTGACACTCTATGCGACCTGGAAGGTTCGCATGTACGTTGTGACATACTATGACGGCGAAAACGTGCTCTACACGCAGGAATACAGCTACGGCTCCGTCATCGACCGTCCGACTTCTCCGAGCAAGGAAGGCTACCTGTTCACCGGCTGGTTCAAGGATCCCGAGCTGACGCAGATGTTCGACTTCATCGACCGCTGCCGCGGCGATATGAGCCTGTACGCCAAGTGGCGTGAGGACGATCGCTCCGACTATATCTACCTCGACGGCACGGACGGCGATGATGCGAACGACGGCACGACCGAGGAGAGCGCCGTCAAGACCTTCGAGCGCGCGAAGTCGCTGCTCGCAGAGAGCAAGAACCCCGTCATCCTGATCTGCGGCACCGTGACCATTACGAAGGACACGACGTGGACCATGGCCGACCTTGAGGGCGGCAAGGTCATGCGTGCAGGCTCCTTCACGAAGCGCATGATCGTCATCGAGCCGGAGGCCGAGGACGCTTCCGCAACGCTGACGCTCGAGAACATCACGCTCGACGGCGGTGCGACCATGTGGCCGGAGCTGCTGACGCAGAATATGGTCTGGTACATCCTCGATATCGAGGCCGGCGGCCGCCTTGTCCTGAACAGCGGCGCGACGGTGCAGAACTCCGCGGCATCGTCCCGTATGGTCGGCGGCGCGATCTATGTCACCGGCAGCGGCTTTAACTGCGGCACGGTAGAGATGAACGAGGGCGCCAAGATCATCAATAACTACGGCGGCTATATGTCTGCGATCGCCGGTTCCGCCGGTGCGCATATTACGATCAACGGCGGCCTCATCTCCGGCAACAAGGCAACGAACACCGGCACGACCCTCCCGCACCGCGGCTCCGCCGTTGGCGTGAGCAGCGGCGAAGCCAACGCTCCCGGCATCCTGACTATCAACGGCGGCATCATCGAGAATAACGAATCCCTGAAGGGCTGTGCCGTCAGTCTTGCCCAGCATGCGGTCGGCTATCTCAACGGCGGTATCATCCGCAACAACGTCTCCGGCACCTATGCGGCTCTTGTTGCCTACGGTAACTCCGGCAGCTCGACGTGGTACCTCAACGGCGGTACGATCGAGAACAACACGCCGGGTGCAGGCTACCCCGACGATCAGGTCGCCATGCTTGAAAAGTCTCAGGTCGTCTTTGGCGCCGAAAAGGATGCCCTGACGTTCTCCGGCCTGTATCTGAACACCGAGAGAGGAGCGCTCCCAGTCGCCATCGCCAAGCCCCTGAGCAATGTGACGGGCGGCGGCGTCCGCGTGACCCTCGACTACATGGGCACGGATATCGTTCTGGCCATCGGCTACGGCACCTATAAGCTCACAGCCGAGGATACGAAGGCCTATCAGCTGGTCAACTCTCTCGACCCGTATTACAAGGCGGAGATCGACGCGGCGAACAACCGTTACTGCGTTGTTTCCGCGCAGGTTATCGGCGCCGAGGTCTACATGAACGACAGCACGATGTCCACGAACCCCGGCAATGATGCCAACGACGGCCTGACGCCGCAGACGCCGGTCGCCACCTTCGCGCGCGCCAAGGAGATCCTGAAGGCCAACGCCAAGGAGAAGGGCGACAACATCATCTACATTATGAACGGCGGCACGCTGGAAGCGGGCACGAGTGAGGTCTGGTCCCTCGAGGGCATTCCGAACGCCATGCTTTCGCGCTATCTCAACGGCAGCACCGGCTCGGCCGTCTGGGTCGAGGGTGAACTGACGCTCGAGAATATCACGCTCGACGGCCTGTGCATGTATACCCCGCAGACGCGCTCAACGAGCGCCTTTGTCCGCGTGGATGAAGGCGGCACGCTGAACGTTAAGGCCGGTACGGTCGTGCGCAACATGCGTGGTTCGTCTCAGGTCTTCGTGTGGTCGTTCAGCCGTGCAGGCAAGACGAACACGGTCAACGTTGAGGACGTGACGGTCACGAACTGCCAGACCTACAGCTCCAGCAACAGCGAGACCGGCGGCGCTTCCGTTTTCGCCATGTACGGTCAGAGCGGCAGCAGTGTTCTGAACCTGAAGAACGGCACGTTCACGAACAATCAGGCCAGGCTGGTCCATGTGAACGGCGGCGGTACGCACACGATCAACATCGAGAATGCGACGTTTACGAACAACTCCGTCAAGGGCTGCGGTGCGATCTTCCTGATGGATCAGTCGAATGCGGGCAACGCCTCTGCGATCAACGTCTACGGCGGCACGTTCACGGACAATGCCTGCCTGCTGAGCAGCACGTCCTACGGCTCCGGCTCCATCGCCCGCCTGAAGTCTCCGGGTGCGCTGCACTTCTACGGCGGCACGTTTGCCAACAACACGACCGTAGCCGGCAAGAACTATGAGGGCATCTATCTGCGCGACGTTTCCCAGAAGCTCGGCTCCAACGTCTATGTGCACAAGCTCTCTGCGGACCTGAACGTGTACCTGACACCATACAGTGCCAAGGTCTTCATGAGCCGCATCGTCGTCGACAGCGCCCTGACACATACGATCTCCGTGTATATCGCGGATAATCGCGTCCCGGCTAAGGGCATGCCGCTCGTCGTCGGCACGGACGAATACAAGCTCAGCGAGGCTGATCTGGCCATGGTCAAATCGGCCAATCCGAAGGCGACGTTCTACCTCGATACCGAGAACAACGCCATCTGCATTGCCAAGGCAGAGTGATTACTCTCCATTACATCCCCGCGCGCCCCGGCTTCGGCCGGGGCGCTTTTGCGTGCAGATTTACCAGATCCTTCCGCGCATGCAAGCCAACGTGCAAAATATTTGCCGAAATATGCGCCGTTTTTTGCAAAAACCATTGAGCTTTTGGAAAAGAGCTGTTATAATAGTGCGCACTGAGCGGGCTGCTCTGCGGCCTGCCCCGCGGCATATGCCGCGCAGAAAACCGAAATAACGCAGTAGAAGGGAAGTATTTCCATGAAAAAGCCGACGCTGGTCGTGATGGCGGCGGGCATGGGCAGCCGGTTCGGCGGCCTGAAGCAGATGACGCCCATTGATCCGCAGGGCAACAGCATCATCCAGTATTCTCTGTATGACGCGCGCCTTGCCGGGTTCGACAAGGTCGTTTTTATCATCAAGCACGAGATCGAGCACGACTTCCGCGAGAAGGTCGGCCGCGGCGTTGAGCCGTATTTTGACGTTTCCTATGTCTTTCAGGAGCTGACGTCCTGCCTGCCGCAGGGCTTTACCGTGCCGGAGGGCCGCACGAAGCCCTGGGGCACGGGCCACGCCGTGCTGTGCGCGCGCGGCGTGATCGACGGGCCGTTCGCCGTCATCAACTCCGACGATTTTTACGGTCGCGGCGCGTTCACGGCCATCGGCGGCTTCCTGACCGGGCAGCATGCCGATAATGCCTATGCCATGGTCGGCTACCGCCTGCACAACGCCATGACGGAGCACGGCTCCGTGGCCCGCGGCGTCTGCGAGCTGCGCGACGGCTACCTTACCGGAATCACGGAGCGCACGCACATCGAAAAGCGCGGCGACGACGCGGCCTTTACGGAGGACGGCGAGCATTTCACCCCGCTGTCCGGCGATACGACCGTCTCCATGAACTTCTGGGGCTTCACGCCGCGCATCCTTGACGAGCTGGCGGCAGAGTTCCCACGCTTCCTGCAGGAGTCCGTGTCCGTTAACCCGTTGAAGGCGGAGTTCTATCTGCCGACGGTCGCCAACAACCAGCTTGCCGCCAACCGCGCTACGGTGCGCGTTCTCCACACGGACGAGAGCTGGCACGGCGTGACCTATCGCGAGGACCTTGCCTCCGTGCAGGAGTCCGTGGCCGCCATGCATGCGGCCGGTATCTATCCGCCCGTGCTGTTCGAATAACAGCCGGCGGAACGGGAGGAGGGGCCCGCCTTGGTTGAAAATCTGAACAAGCTGACCTTTTCCGGCTACGGCCGCGTGCTGCGCGACAGCCTGCCGAACCGCGGCTTTCCGTCCGGAGCGCAGTGGCAGGAGTCCGTACAGTATTTCTCGGCGGAGGGCCTGTGCTTTTACCGCCAGAGTGCCGGACCGGTCTATCTGGATTTCGAGCTGGGCATGACGGTGCTTGCCGTGCGCAGGGAAGGGGAGACGGCGTATTTTTATCTCGATAAGCCGGTCTGCCTGCCTGCGGGACGGGAGTTTGCCATCCTGCCGTATCAGACGGAGTGCTCCGTCCGGCTGGCACAGCCTGCGGGCGCGCAGCTTGAGGTGCTCGAGCCTGTGACGGCGGCCGAGAATCTCAAGCTCGGCGACCGCCTGCGCGTCGGCGAGATCTATACGCTGTTTTACCGCGAGGTGGAGAGCGGCTTCCTGTTCAAGGGCGAGCAGCACTCCATGTTCGAGCTGACGTACGTCGACCGCGGCGCGCTGCACTGCGTTGTGGACGGCAACGGCGTCGAGCTGCATCAGGGCCAGCTCATGGTGTTCGGCCCGCAGCAATGGCATATGCAGTATACGGATCTGGACATGACGGCCCGCTTCCTCACGGTCAGCTTTGATCTGGAGAGCGAGTTTGCCGCGCGGCTGCCGGACCGGGTGTTCGACCTGTCGTCCGCCGAGGCGGCCCAGCTGCGCCAGATCGTCCGCGAGTCCGAAAATATGGACGCCTACAGCGGCGATTTTATCCGCAGCTATCTCAAGCTGCTGCTCCTGTCCGTTCTGCGCGACACGGGCAGCGAAAAAAAGCGCCTGAAAACGCCGGTGGCCCTGAACCACGAAAACGAGATCGTCAGCCGCACGCTGCAGTATGTGGCCGATCATGTGTGCGACAAGCTCTCTGTGGAGATCGTCTCGCGCGAGGTCGGTGTGAGCGCGTCGCATCTGACGGCGCTGTTCCACCGGCAGATGAATATTTCGCCCGGCGAGTATATCCGCCGGGTCAAGCTGGAGGAGAGCAAGCGCCTCATCCGGGAGGGAACGATGAATTTCTCCCAGATCGCCGCGCAGCTCAATTATTCCACGATCCACCATTTTTCCCGCCAATTCAAGGATAAATTCGGCATGTCTCCCTCGGAATACGCAAAGTCGATCCAGTCGGAGTAACGTGCGCAGCGCGTCAGACTGTCAAAAACTGATTTTGCAATTCTGAAAGCAGCTTGGCGAAGAAGCCCGAAAGGCCTTTTTTGACAAGCTGACGCGCGCAGCGCCTGCCGGGAGGAAGGACCCCCATGATGACTCTGCTGTATCTGCTGCTGCTTCCCATGCTGTCCGGCATCGGCATGCTCGGCCTCGGCCCCGCGCTGATGGCCGGACGCGCCGGAGCGGCGCATGTCGTGCTGCTGCTGTCGGGTCTGCTCCTGCCGCTGCGCGGCCTTATGTACCTGCTGCTCGCGCGCCGGCGCGGCAACCGCCCCGGCCGGATGTCCGTGCTGCTGGCGGCTGTCGAGCTGCTGCTGGGCGCGGGCCTGCTGCTCCTGCCGCAGCTGTCGGTGCGGCTGTTTGCCGTGGTCGTTGCGGTGTATCTGACGCTGCTGGTCACGGTCGAGGCAGTTAATGCGATCCTCTATGGCAGAATGCGCCGCTGGGGCGCTTTTTTTCCGGCGATGGCAGCCGCTGCGGGCGGCACGGGCCTGTTTGTGCTCATCGTGTTCGTTCCGGCGCTGCGGGACGCTGCGCTTCGCTATACGGCCGCGCTGCTGCTGACGGTGTTCGGCACGGGGCTTGTCTGCGATGTCCTTGCGCTGACGATCCGCAGCCGCCGCGTCCGGCGGGTGCTCGGCTCGATCCGCGTGGCACTGCCGGATCTGATGAGCTTGTTTTTGCCGCAGCGGACGGCGGACGTGCTGCCGCGCGCTCCGCTGGGCCCGGTCCCGCAGCAGGGGACGGAGGAGTTTGAGCTCCTGTTTCAGACGTCCGCGCACGGCATCGGCCTGGTCGGCCACTGCGAGCTCTGCTTTGACGGCCGGACGCTGACCTACGGCGCCTATGATCCGGCCCATCAGCGCCTGCTCCGTACGGTGGGCGCCGGGATCGTCTTTTCCGCCCCACGCGAGCCGTATCTCCGGTGGTGCATCGGCACGCATCACCGCCGCGTCATCAGCTACAGCCTCCGCCTGCCGCCTGCACAGGCCGCGCAGCTGCGCGCGGAGCTGGAGCGTTTCCGGCAGACGCTGTCACCCTGGCAGCCGGAAGCTCTGCCGGAGGACTGCTTTGCCGGGCGGCTCCGCAGGCTCGGCGGCGTGCGGTTCTGGCGCGTGCAGCGCGGGCCGTATGCAACGTACTTCATCCCGACGATCAACTGCGTCTCCCTGACGAACGAGCTGCTGGAGAAAACGGATATCGGCCGCACGGTCATGCTCGGGCTCAAGACGCCGGGCGCCTATCTCGACCTTCTTGAGCGCGAATATCTGGCCGGAAATCCGGCCGTGACGGCCCGCCGGGTTTATGACAGAATTTAATTGGTCCACTACTATATTTAAAAATTTGATGCATGATCCGGCATCCTTTTGCCAGCATAAAGCCTCGCGAGTTCGCTGCCCGTGAACTGGGAAAAATCTACAAATCAAAGGTTAGACGGGACAAACTTTTGGGCATGTATACAAAACACACAAAATCAGTGGGTAAATGAAATTACGGGCTTGACAAAAGGCCGCCCTCCCGTTATAATGATTCTCGGTTAGGGAAACCTAACCAATTTCAAACGACTTCGGTTAGCAAACGCTAATCACAATACCGGAGAAAGAAGGCGAACGTATGATGCCGTTGACCCTGATGTCGCCCGGTGAGGACGCCATCATCCAGAGAATCGGCGGAAAGCCGGAGGTGCGGCAGCATCTGGAAAACCTTGGCTTTGTGGTAGGTGGCAATGTCAGCGTGATCAACACGATCGGCGGAAACCTGATCGTGAACGTCAAGGAAGCGCGCGTTGCGATCAGCCGCGAAATGGCACAGAAGATCATGGTTTGATCCCGGGAGCCATTCGCTGCGGCTCTCTCACTTCAATCATATGCAATGCATTACAGAAAAGGAGGAGATTTCGATGAAAACACTCAGGCAGGTCAAGGTCGGCGAAACCGTTACCGTCGTGAAGCTGCATGGCGAGGGCGCCGTCAAGCGCCGCATCATGGACATGGGCATCACGAAGGGCGTGCAGGTTTACGTCCGCAAGGTCGCGCCGCTGGGCGACCCGGTCGAGGTCAATGTCCGTGGCTATGAGCTGTCCATCCGCAAGAACGACGCGGAAATGATCGAGGTGCAGTAACCCCGTTTCTTTTTGCAGGAGGGTTAGCCCAAACTACCCTCACTGAAATCCGGAAAGAGAGGAAGCAAAATGAACATTCGAATTGCCCTTGCGGGCAACCCGAACAGCGGCAAGACGACGCTGTTCAACGCGCTGACCGGTTCTAACCAGTTCGTTGGCAACTGGCCCGGCGTCACCGTGGAAAAGAAGGAAGGCAAGCTCAAGAAGCACAACGGTGTGACGATCACCGACCTTCCCGGTATCTACTCCCTGTCCCCGTACACGCTGGAGGAGGTCGTCGCCCGTAACTACCTGATCGGCGAGCGTCCCGATGCGATCCTGAACATCGTCGACGGCACGAACCTCGAGCGCAACCTGTACCTCACCACGCAGCTCACCGAACTGGGCATCCCGGTCGTCATCGCCATCAACATGATGGACGTCGTCCGCAAGAACGGCGATAAGATCAACACCGCAGAGCTGTCCCGTGAGCTTGGCTGCAAGGTCATCGAGATCTCTGCCCTGAAGGGCACCGGTGTCATGGAAGCCGCCGAGGCTGCCATCAAGGCCGCCGAGGGCACGAAGACCGTTCCGATGCACACGTTCTCCGGTCCGGTCGAGCATGCGCTGGCCCACATCGAAGAGGTCGCTGTGCATCAGATGCCGGAGGAGCAGCAGCGCTGGTACGCCATCAAGATCTTCGAGCGCGACGAGAAGGCCATGGCACAGCTCAAGCTCTCTGCCGATGTGCAGGCGCACATTGAGGAGGACATCAAGGCTGCCGAGAAGGAGCTGGACGACGATGCCGAGAGCATCATCACGAACGAGCGCTATGTCTATATCGCCTCCCTGATGAAGGGCTGCTACAAGAAGAAGAACGCCGGCAAGCTCACCGCCTCCGATAAGATCGACCGCGTGGTCACGAACCGCTGGCTGGCTCTGCCGATCTTTGCCCTGGTCATGTGCCTTGTTTACTATGTCTCCGTTACGACGGTCGGCTCCTGGGCGACCGACTGGACGAACGACGGCCTGTTCGGCGACGGCTGGCATCTGTTCGGTATCGGCTCGAGCGCCTATGACGATGCCATCAACGAGTACGCCGAAGAGAACATCTGGACACCGGAGGTCGTCGCAGAGGTCTCCAAGGCCGCTGACGAAGGCGTTATCGGCGCGCAGGACGTTCTGGACGCCATCAACGACCAGGACTTCGGCGCATTTGACGAAGCCTACGGCAGCTACGGCGACTCCCTCGCCGCTGCGGGCTATGACATCTCCGAGGTCTATGACACCGCCATGGAGTCCGCTCCGGATACGAGCGACTACGGCGTGTGGGTCCCCGGCATCCCGGTCCTCGTGGAGAACGGCCTGAACGCCATCCACAGCCCGGATTGGCTCAACGGCCTGATCCTTGACGGCATCGTCGGCGGCGTCGGCGCAGTCCTTGGCTTCGTCCCGCAGATGCTCGTCCTGTTCATCTTCTTGGCCTTCCTCGAATCCTGCGGCTACATGGCCCGTATCGCATTCGTGATGGACCGTATCTTCCGCAAGTTCGGCCTGTCCGGCAAGTCCTTCATCCCGATGCTCATCGGTACCGGCTGCGGCGTTCCGGGCATCATGGCCTCCCGTACCATTGAAAATGACCGAGACCGCAAGATGACCGTCATGACGACGACGTTCATCCCCTGCGGCGCAAAGCTCCCGATCATCGCCATGATCGCCACGGCTCTGTTCCATGGTGCATGGTGGGTCGCTCCGAGCGCCTACTTCCTCGGCGCTGCCGCCATCGTTGTCTCCGGCATCATGCTGAAGAAGACGAAGATGTTCGCAGGCGACCCGGCTCCGTTCGTTATGGAGCTGCCCGCCTATCACTGGCCGACCGTCGGCAACATCCTGCGCAGCATGTGGGAGCGCGGCTGGTCCTTCATCAAGAAGGCCGGTACGATCATTCTGCTGTCCTCCATTGTGATGTGGCTCGGCTCCGTCTTTGGCGTCGTGGACGGCAAGTTCGTGTTCGACCTTGAGATGGAACTGGACTACAGCCTTGTCGGCCGTCTTGGCAATGCCATCAAGTTCATCTTTGCTCCGCTTGGCTTTGACAATGCCCGTGCCGCAATCGCGACCGTCATGGGCCTTGTGGCAAAGGAAGAAGTCGTCGGCGTCTTCGGCGTCCTGGACTTCGTCTCCATGACCAAGCTGGCCGGTTACTGCTTCCTGATCTTCAACCTGCTGTGCGCCCCATGCTTCGCCGCTATCGGCGCGATGAAGCGCGAGATGAACAACGCAAAGTGGACGTGGTTTGCCATCGGCTATCAGTGCTGCTTCGCCTATGCGATCTCCCTGATCGTCTATCAGCTCGGCTGCCTGTTCACCGGCCACGGCAATGTCCTCGGCATCATCGTCGCTGTCCTGCTCATCGGCTTCATCTGCTACATGCTCTTCCGCCCGTATAAGGAAGCGGAGCACCTGAGCACGAAGGCGAAGGCTCTCGCACAGAAATAATCATCGCATTTCCTGAAAGGAGGAACTTCTCATGCTGGAATGGTTAGCATATTATTGGCCCACGATCCTCGTGTGCCTTGCACTTGGCGGTATCGTGTTCGCGATCATCATTTCGATGGTGCGCAGCCGCAAAAAGGGAAAGACCTCCTGCGGCTGTGACTGCGGGCACTGTGCGCTGCACGGCTCGTGCCACTCGAAATAATACCTCTGAACCGTCTGCGGGGCGGGTCCGCCCGCCCCGCAGGAACAAAACACTCAGCGGAGGGAACCGGAATGCAGCAAGCGCTTTCTGCAAGCAACATCAAATATCTTCTCGCGCTGCGCAGTCTGTGCGGTCCGAGCAATGAGATCCGCTGTGTCAGCGTGGCAGACGCGCTCGGCATCTCCAAGGCCAGCGTCCATGCCATGATGAATGCCCTGAAGGAAAAGAATCTCATTGAAAAGAATCACTATGGCATGGTGCATTTCACCCCGGAGGGCCGCAGCCTGGCGGATCAGTACGCCGCCTGCTACGACGTTCTGGCGGGCTATCTGCACCGCGTCTCCTCCGAGGAGGCCGCCCTGCGCGCCGCGCTGTGCGCTTTCCTTGCGGAGCTGCCGCCGGACCATCTTGGCCGTCTGTGCCAGTCGTCCGCCTGCGCAGCACACTGCTGAGGCTCGGGAGCGCCCACAGAAGTGAGGCCCCGATGGAATATGCTTCTCCTTGCCGGGCTGCTGCCCGATGCACCGGAAGCATTTTCTTCAGCACGTTGGTTAGAGATGACTAACTGCGAAATACCGGGCTGTCCGCAGGAAAACGGGGCATCCTAAAAGAGAAGGAGGAGACGATATGTCCGAATATCAGATCATTCGCTTCTGTGCGCCGACGCTCGCCGGGCTGAAAACCGCCAGCCTGTTCTGCTGCGATGCGCCGGATGAGGCAGAGCTGCTCGGGCAGCTGCGCTACTGGAACACTTCTCTTGCCCCGAAGGGCCTGCGGATGCTTCCGCTGCGCATCTGGAACGGGCGGGCGCTCATATACCTCTACCGGCCGAAGGCGCTGGCGCGCGACCTGGCCTGTGAGGATGCGGCCTGCCTGCTCAACGGCAGCGGTTACGATGGCACGGAGCCTTCCGGCTGCCTGCGCTGCCTGATGGACCGTCTGCAGTGCCAGAAGGACGGCTTCCCGCATGAGATCGGCCTCTTCCTCGGCTATCCGCCGGAGGACGTGCGCGGCTTTATTGAAAACGAGACCCGAAATTACAAATTCACCGGTTACTGGAAGGTCTACGGAGACGAGGAGCGCTCGCGCGCCCTGTTCGACAAGTTCGAACGCTGCACGCGCTGCTATCTGGCCTCCTGGGCCCGTGGGACCGGGGTGGAGCGGCTCGCTCTGGCCGTCTAAGCCGGAGCTGCCGTGATAAAAATTCAAAACAGAAAGGATCATGGATCATGAGTAAGATCGCAGTTGTTTATTGGAGCGGTACCGGCAACACCGAGCAGATGGCCAACGCCGTCGCCGAGGGAGCCAAAGAGGCCGGTGCGGAGGTCAGCACGCTGACCGCCGATCAGTTCTCCGCCGCGAAGGTCGCGGAATTTGACGCCATTGCCTTCGGCTGCCCCGCCATGGGTGCGGAGACGCTGGAAGAGGACGAGTTCGAGCCGATGTTCACGGGCTGTGAGTCCGCCCTGTCCGGCAAGAAGCTCGCGCTGTTCGGCTCCTATGGCTGGGGCGACGGCGAATGGATGCGCACCTGGGAGGACACCTGCCGTTCCGACGGCGCGGTGCTCGCCTGTGAGAGCGTCATCTGCTGCGAAGCGCCGGAAGACGACGCGCTTGCGCAGTGTAAGAAGCTGGGTGCTACGCTGGCCGGCTGATCCCGGGTGTAACGGGCGGGATCGCAAAAGAGTGGCCTTCGGCAATTCCTGTCGGAGCCCTGTGCGGCACTGCCTGATAGATCGACCACGCCAGAGCACAAATAGATCGTAATCAGCAAAAATCACCTCCTGAAAATGGGATACGTCCCGAAAAAAAGCTGTGGGCCGCCTGACGAACGGTCCACAGTTTTTGTTTCGGGGCTTCCTCGTTTTTTTGATGATTCAATTTGACAGGGTACTGTTCTCAGCTCATTCCGCTTCCATGGCGGCGCTGACCTCGCGGCGGTAGCGCAGCGTGACGACGGAGAACAGAATGCCGGAAACGGCGCTGAGGAGCAGGGAGAACATATGCAGCAGAACACTGCCGTTCAGATAGCCGAACATGCCGTAGAGCTGGAGGGCGATGTCGTAGTCCAGATACGGCGCGCCCCAGTACATAGCAAGACCGATGATCTGCATGGCGGCCTCTGCCATGACGATGACGGCGAGGAGCATCGGCGGGAGCGTTGTGGCGCGGGCTTTGACAGCTGCCTCATTTGCGGAGTTCAGTGCGGCGATGATGCAGCCCTGCAGGACAATGGTCAGCGCACAGCCGCCGGCCATGACAAAGACGACGTATTCTTCGCCGGCAAAGTGGAAGCTGAAGAAATCCTCGGCGCTGTAAAACAGCAGATAGATCAGCAGGAACGTCAGCTCAAGTGCCTCGAAGATGATGCGGAAGACGGCCGCCGTGCGCAGGCAATTCAGCCCGCCGGTCGAGATCTGCGCGCCGCGGCTTCTGCAGGCCCCTGCAGCAGACCACACGCCGATGACGGTCAGCAGCTCCGGCAGCCAGAAGGCAGCCTGCAGGAACTGCATCAGGCCGCTCGGGCTTGCGTCGATGGCCGCCCAGACGCTCTCGATGCCGCCGGAAATGCCCAGCAGCAGGTCCAGCAGGTGCAGCACCGCGACAGCGGTCAGGGCAATGGCGGCAAACAGGTAGGACAGCGACCGGCCGCAGCCCGTCAGGGCATGGGTATAGGCCGTCGGATGGGCAGGCACAAGCTGCACGGGCGCTGGGCGGACCTGCTGCACGACGACCGGAATCGGCTGCGTGCTCTGCACGGACGGCTGATGTGCGGGCATCGCTGCGCCGCAGACAGTGCAGAAACGGGCGGAGGTGTCGTTCGGCGCTCCGCATTTCGGACAAAACATGGAAAATCCCCCTCGATTCGATTCTGCCTTCAGTATAACGGAACGGCTGTGCCTTGTCAATGCACGCGGTACAAGAATGCTTTTCTGCTTGCATAAATGGACACAATCCGGTATAATAGTCCTACTCAAAGCAAATGGGGGATAGCCAATGGCAAAGCTCTACTTTAAATATGGCTCGATGGGCTCGTCCAAGACAGCACAGGCGCTCATTACCAAGTATAACTATGAGGAAAACGGCATGCACGTCTGGCTGATCAAGCCCGCGGCCGACGAGCGTGACGGCGCGATCATTCTGCGCAGCCGCGTCGGTCTGGAGGCCCCTGCCGAGGTCGTTCCGCCGCACAGCGACATTTACGAGCTCTACCGCAGCCGCGAAAAGACGGATGTCATCATCGTCGACGAGTGCCAGTTCCTGACGCCCGCGCAGATCGATCAGCTCCGCGACATCGTGGATGTGGAGAACATCCCGGTGCTGTGCTTCGGCCTGCGCACGGATTTCCAGTGCAAGCTGTTTGACGGCAGCCGCAGGCTGTTCGAGGTGGCGGACACCATCACGGAGATCAAGGCCATCTGCGACTGCGGGGCCAAGGCCACGGTCAATGCCCGGCTGGACAGCGAGGGCTGCATCGTCACGGAGGGCGCTCAGCTCCTGCTCGGCGGCAACGACCGTTATCTTGCCATGTGCCACAAGTGCTGGATCCGCAACATCCGCGAGCACCGCAAAGTAAAGAACCGCTGAATTTTGAAAGGAGATCCTGTTATGAATTATCCGACTCCCCATATCAACGCCACGCCCGACGATTTTGGTCAGACCGTCCTGATGCCGGGCGATCCGCTCCGCTCGAAGTACATCGCCGAGCATTTCCTGGAGAACGCCCGCCTCGTGAACAACGTCCGCGGCGTGCAGGGCTACACGGGCACCTATCACGGCGTGAAGGTTTCCGTTATGGCCTCCGGCATGGGCATCCCGTCCATCGGCATCTATTCCTATGAGCTCTACAACGCCTTCGGCGTGCAGAACATCATGCGCATCGGCTCGGCCGGTTCCATCAACCCCGATATCCACGTCCGCGACATCGTCATCGCCCAGGGCGCCTGCACCGATTCGAACTTCCTGCACCAGTATCACATCGACGGCACGTTCGCACCCATTGCCTCCTATGAGATGCTGCGCCGCGCCGTTGCGTCCTGCGAACAGGTCGGCGCGACGTATCACGTCGGCAACGTCCTGTCAACGGACAATTTCTATAACGACGACGAGGGCATGCCCGAGGTCCTGCAGACCGTTCCCGCCTGGATCAAGATGGGCGTCATGGCCTGCGAGATGGAGGCTGCCGGCCTGTATATGACCGCCGCCCGCTGGAAGAAGAACGCCCTGTGCATCTGCACGATCTCCGATCACATGCTCACGGGCGAGGCCCTGCCCGCCGAGGAACGTCAGACGTCCTTCACGCAGATGATGGAGGTCGCGCTCGAAACGGCCGTCAAACTGGAAAAGTAATCAAAAAATTCGGAAGCGTAAAACAACGCTTCCGAATTTTGACCGCTTATTTTCTTTTTCTTCTCAAATTTCTATCACGACAAAAAGGAGCAAATACCAAAATGAAGCGCATTTTTCTGATCGTTCTGGATTCCTGCGGCGCAGGTGAAATGCCCGATGCCGCAAAGTTCGGTGATTTCGGCGTGAACACGCTCAAGAGCTGTTCCACGTCCAGCAAGCTGCACATCCCCACGATGGTGCACTGCGGCCTCGGCAACATCGAGGGCCTGTCGTTCCTCGGCACGGATCCTGCGCAGACGGGCGCCTGCGCCCGCATGGCAGAGGCCTCCATGGGCAAGGACACCACGATCGGCCACTGGGAGATCGCGGGCGTCGTTTCCCCGAATCCGCTGCCTACCTATCCCAACGGCTTCCCCGAGGAGGTGCTCAAGCCCTTCCGCGAGGCGACGGGCCGCGGCGTTCTGGCGAACGCTCCCTGGTCCGGCACCGAGGTCATCGCAAAGTACGGCGCGGAGCATATGCGCACGGGAGACCTCATCGTTTATACGTCCGCAGACTCCGTGTTCCAGATCGCGGCGCACGAGGACATCGTCCCTCTGGAGCAGCTGTATGAATACTGCCGCATCGCCCGTAAGATCCTCGTCGGAAAGCATGGCGTCGGCCGCGTCATCGCCCGTCCGTTCATCGGCAACGAGAAGGACGGCTTCACCCGCACGTCCAACCGCCACGACTTTTCGCTCGAGCCGCCCGCGGAGACCATGCTTGACGCCATCAAGGCCGCCGGTCAGGATGTCCTTGCCGTCGGCAAGATCCACGATATCTTCGCAGGCCGCGGCCTGACGGACTATGTCTACACGAAGGGCAACACCGACGGCCTCGCCAAGACCATGGACTACTTCAAGCGCGATTTTCAGGGCCTGTGCTTTGTGAATCTCGTTGATTTCGATATGCTCTACGGCCATCGCCGCAACATCGACGGCTATGCTGCCGCCCTGACGGAATTCGACGGCTGGCTGGCCGAGCTGCTGCCGCAGCTCGGCGACGAGGACCTCGTTATGATCACGGCCGACCACGGCTGCGACCCTGCCTACACCCGCACGACGGATCATACGCGCGAGTATGTGCCGCTGCTGATGGCGGGCAAGCACCTGCGCCCTGTGAATCTCGGCACGCGCAAGTCGTTTGCGGACATTGCCGCGACCGTGACGGAGCTGCTCGGTGTTCCGTATCAGACGCCCGGCACGAGCTTTGCCACCGAGATCCTGTAATTTCTGAAAGGGGAGATCGCCATGACACCGGAAAAACTGCTGGAGCTTGCGCATGAGGCCCGCGAGCGCGCCTATGCGCCGTATTCCCATTATGCTGTCGGCGCTGCACTGCTGACGAAGGACGGCCGTGTCTATCAGGGCTGCAACATTGAAAATGCCAGCTTCTCCGCCACGAACTGCGCGGAGCGCACGGCCTTTTTCAAGGCGGTGTACGACGGCTGCTATGACTTTGCCGCCATTGCCGTGGTCGGCGGTCCTGCCGGGAAGCCTGTGCAGGCTCAAGACGAGCCGAGCGGCCCGTGCGGTGTGTGCCGTCAGGTCATGCAGGAATTCTGCGGCCCGGACTTCGAGATCCATATGCAGAAGGCCGGCGGCGGTGTGTTCACCGTAAAACTGCCCGAATTGCTGCCGTTCGGCTTTACAAAAGACAGTATGGAGGCCTAATTTTTGGCGCTTTTCACAAAAATTTTGCAGTGTCTTGATTTTTGTACCAATTTGTGTAATAATTGCTTACGGCCTTGAGCCAAAATAAATGGAGGTTAAGAAAATGAAGAAACTCTTAGCAATGCTCCTTGTTCTTGCTATGATCTCTTGCCTGTTCGTGGCCTGTGCCAACAACGACAGCGAGACCGATGCACCCACCACTGCTCCTACGGATGAGTCCAAGACCAACGAGAGCACGGACAACAGCGATGCGACTGAGCCCGATGATAACAACGGCGACGTCAAGATCGCGATGATCACCGACTACGGCGACATCACCGACCAGTCCTTCAACCAGACCACCTATGAGGCTTGCCAGAAGTTTGCCGGCGACAACGGCTATGACTTCAAGTACTACAAGCCCACCGACAACTCCACTGCCGGCCGTGTTGCTTCCACCGAGCTGGCCATCGCTGACGGCTACAACGTCATCGTGATGCCGGGCTATGCCTTCGGCGGCACCATCGTTGAGGTCGCTCCGCAGTACCCCGATGTGAAGTTCATCGCGCTGGACGTCGCCAAGGGCGATCTGCTCGAGGCTGCTGTTGCCAACGCCGGTGAGACCTACGACTACAACCCCGACAACTGGAACCTCGCTGACTACGTCGACCTGAGCAACGTTTACTGCGCTGTTTATCAGGAAGAGCTCAGCGGCTACATGGCCGGTTACGCTGCTGTCTGCCTCGGCTACACCAAGCTTGGCTTCCTCGGCGGCATGGCTGTTCCTGCTGTTATCCGCTTCGGCTACGGCTTCGTGCAGGGCGTTGACGCCGCTGCTGCTGCCAAGGGTGTTGAGGGCGTTGAGGTCAACTACATCTACGGCGGCCAGTTCAACGGCGACGGCGACATCACCGCTGTTATGGACACCTGGTATTCCAACGGCACTCAGCTGGTCTTCGCTTGCGGCGGCGGCATCTTCACCTCTGCTGCTGAGGCTGCTCAGAAGGTCAACGGCAAGGTCATCGGCGTCGACACCGACCAGTCCGCTGTCATCGACGGCGGCTACGGCGAAGGCATGACTGTTACCTCCGCTATGAAGGGCCTTGCTCCCACCACCATCGACACCCTGACCGATGTCATTGTCAATGGCAACTGGGCCAACTACGCCGGCAAGATCGAGACCCTGGGCCTCGTCTCTGCTGACGATCCTTCCGCGAACTATGTCCAGCTCCCGCTCGAGACCACGCAGTGGGCAGACGGCAAGTTCACCGTTGAGGATTACACCGCTCTCGTCGCTGATATGTTCAACGGCAAGGTGAAGGTCTCCAACGACACCACTGTCGAGCCGACCGTCTCCAACATCGCTGTGAACTACCTCGGCAACATCAAGGGCTAATTCCCCATAAGGAACCGCAAAAGGACGGGCTTCGGCCCGTCCTTTTTGTATGCCGACGCGTTCGGACAACGAAAGCTGCTCAGCCGAAAACCGGGCCGACCTATTACAAAGTCAGCCCGGCTATTTTCTTGCTTATCTTATTTTACTGCCCGCAGAACTGCAATATTGCGCTTTCCTATTACGGCGTACATTCTCTGGATGTTTTCGCTTAGAGAAGCGCCCTTCCAGAAGACGCTGGAGCTGCCGCCGACGAACATCGTCGCCCCGGCCTGCCGCATTTTCTCCGCATTTTCAAAGCTGACGTTTCCGTCTACCTCGATCTCCAGATCCGGGTAGCCGTTTTCGTCCAGAAATGCGCGCAGATCGCGCAGCTTCTGCAGCATGGCCGGAACGAGCTGCTGACCGGCAAAGCCGGGATCGACCGTCATGACCAGCACGCCTGCCAGATCGGGCAGCAGATAGCGGATCACATCATACGGCGTCGCAGGATTGATCGCGAGCATCGGCTTTCCGCCCAGCGCGGCGATCGCACCGATCGTGCGATGGATGTGCGGCGTGCTCTCCCAGTGCACCGAGACATACTCGCCCGGCTGGATCGCAAAGCATGAGAGCTTCGTATCGGGCCGCGAGATCATCAGATGAATGTCCAGCGGGATCGGCGTCAGCTTGCGCAGCTGCCTGCAGAAATCCGTGCCCAGCGCATAGTTCGGCACGAATTCTCCATCCATGATATCGACATGCAGGGCGTCGATGCCGCACTGTTCGAAAACCTCCAGCGTCTGCGCCATGCGGGAAAAGTCAACACACATCAGCGAGGGTAAAAGCTTGGGCGTGTTCATCGTTGTGCTCTCCTCTTATTTTCGGACTTCGGGATAGGTGCTTTGACAGGTCAGCCATTATCTGTGCCGGAAATCAGCGCCGTGACCTCGGCCTCCGTCGGGATCGAGGTCAGCGCGCCCCGCCGCGATACCGTGATTGCTGCCGCGGCGTTGGCAAACGCGATGCTGCGCTGTTCAAGAAAAGGGTGAAGCATGCGCTGAGCGGCGGACGGCTGTAAAAATTGTTCGACATATCCGGGACGGGCTTTGACCCGTCCTTTTTCGATCCGTCAAAATGCTGCAAAATACATGCTTGCGCCAGGGATAAAATACTACTTTTGGTTGAAATGCATAAAAAAATGAAAAAGTTAGCTGCGAGAGCTTTTTGTGTTTGAAATCAAACATGGAATTGATTATAATAGAATCTGAAACCATAAGAGAGGGAGGCAATCGGTTTGGGTAACGAACAGTATGCAATCGAAATGCTGAATATCACCAAGCGGTTCCCCGGTATCATTGCAAACGACAACATCACGCTCCAGCTTCGCCATGGCGAGATCCATGCGCTCCTCGGCGAAAACGGCGCAGGCAAGTCCACGCTGATGAGCGTCCTGTTCGGCCTGTATCAGGCGGAAGAGGGCATTATCAAGAAGGATGGCGTGGAAGTCAAGATCAATGATCCGAACGATGCCAATGCACTGGGCATTGGCATGGTGCATCAGCACTTCAAGCTCGTGGAGTGCTTTACGGTGCTTGAAAACATCATCCTCGGCGTGGAGCCGAACAAGGCGGGCTTCCTGCAGATGGATCAGGCCCGGGAAAAGGTCATGAAGCTCTCTGAGCAGTATGGCCTGCACGTCGACCCCGATGCTCTCATCGAGGACATCACCGTCGGCATGCAGCAGCGCACGGAGATCCTCAAGATGCTCTACCGCGACAATGAGATCCTGATCTTCGATGAGCCGACTGCCGTTTTGACGCCGCAGGAGATCGAAGAGCTCATGGACATCATGCGCGGCCTGGCAGAGGAAGGCAAGTCCATCCTCTTCATCTCCCACAAGCTCAACGAGATCATGGCCGTGGCGGACCGCTGCACTGTCCTGCGCAAGGGCAAGTACATCGGCACCGTGGACATCAAGAACACGACGAAGGAAGAGCTTTCCCGCATGATGGTCGGCCGCGATGTGGAATTTGCCGTCCACAAGGAGCCTGCCAAGCCCGGCAAGCCCATCCTGGAGGTCAAGGGCCTCACGGTTGCTTCAAAGCTCCACCACAACAACGCCGTCAAGCAGGTCTCGTTCAACGTGCGCGAGGGCGAGATCGTCTGTATCGCCGGCATCGACGGAAACGGCCAGACGGAGCTCGTCTACGGCCTGACCGGCCTCGAACCTGTGAAAGAGGGTACGGTCACGCTGTGCGGTCAGGATATCACGAATATGCAGATCCGCAAGCGTTCCATCCTCGGCATGAGCCACATCCCGGAGGATCGTCATAAGCACGGCCTCGTGCTGGACTATACGCTCGAGGACAACCTCGTGCTGCAGCGCTACTTTGAGCCGCAGTTCGTCAACGGTGCGGGCTTCCTGAAGCGCAAGAACATCCGTACCTATGCCGAGCACCTCATCGACCAGTACGACGTCCGCTCTGGTCAGGGGCCCATCACACTGGCGCGCGCCATGTCCGGCGGCAACCAGCAGAAGGCGATCATCGCCCGCGAGATCGATAAGGACCCGCAGCTGCTCATCGCCGTGCAGCCGACCCGCGGCCTCGACGTCGGCGCCATTGAGTACATCCACAGGCAGATCGTCGCTCAGCGCGACAAGAACAAAGCCGTTCTCCTCGTCTCGCTGGAGCTGGACGAGGTCATGAGCCTCTCCGACCGCATCCTCGTCATGTACGAGGGCGAGATCGTCGGCGAGCTCGATCCGAAGAAAACGACTGTTGAAGAGCTCGGCCTCTATATGGCCGGTGCAAAGAGGGAGGTGCACGGGGCATGAAAAAGCGCAAGTCTCTGCTGCGCAGCGACAGCTTCCAGACCCTTCTGACCTCTCTGCTGTGCATCATTCTCGGCGTGGCCATCGGCTATGTCGTCCTGCTCATCATCAACCCCGCGGGCGCATGGAAGTCCATGTCCGCCCTGCTGAAGAATTTCTTCCATTATCCGGCGGGCAAGCTGCGCATGAAGTATTTCGGCCAGACGCTCGTCCGCACGGCGCCGCTGCTGATGTGTGCGCTGTCCATCCTGTTCGCCTATAAGGTCGGCATGTTCAACATCGGCGCGGCCGGTCAGTATGTCGCGGGCGCATGCGTCGGCCTTTATGCCGCGATCGCCTGGCAGCTGCCGTGGTACCTGTGCCTGCTGCTGGCTATTGCTGCCGGCGCGTTCCTCGGTGCCATTTCCGGTGCGCTGCGTACCTACTGCAATGTCAACGTTGTCATCTCCGGCATCATGCTCAACTGGATCGCCCTGTATCTGACGAACCTGATCCTGACAACGGTCAAGCACCCGAACAGCCCCTATACGAAGTCCCTGACGGCGGCTAACCCCTCGGCTCTCATCCCGAGCCTCGGCCTGAGCAAGCTGTTTGCAGGCGAGAAGACCGTGACCATTGCCATCCCGCTTGCTATCCTCATGGCGGTCCTCGTTTGGGTCATCCTGAACAAGACGAAGTTCGGCTATGAGCTGAAGGCGACCGGCTTCAACTTTAACGCTGCGAAGTACTGCGGCATGAAGGAAAACCGCAACGTCATCCTTACGATGGTCATCGCGGGCGGTCTTGCCGGTATGGGTGCAGGCCTGTACTATCTGACCGGCATCGAGGACTGGGAGACGACGATCTCCTCCGTTCCGGGCATGGGCTTCAACGGCATCGCCGTTGCCTTCCTCGGTGGTCTGAGCCCCTTTGGCTCCATTCTCGCCTCGTTCTTCATCCAGCATATCACGACCGGCGGCGGCAATGTCGACCTGACGGTCTATTCCCCGCAGATCTCCAGCCTGATCTCCAGCCTCATCATCTTCCTGTGCGCGTTCAGCGGCTTCCTGAAGGAGCGCCTGCAGGCCTCGCTGCGGAAGGGCGATGAGCGCCGTGCCGCGCGCGCCAAGCTTGCGGAAGAACAGAAAGGAGGTGCGCAGAAATGACACTGCTGATCCAGTATACGATCATTTTTGCCTCGGTCCTGCTTCTCGTCGCCCTGGGCGGCTGCTTCTCGGAGCGTTCCGGCGTCATCAACATCGGCCTTGAGGGCATCATGGTCATCGGCGCACTCGGCGGCGCACTTGTCATGAAATTCCTGCCGGTCTCCGTCGGCGCACCGGTCATGGTCCTGACGGTCATCCTCGCCAGCGCTGCGGCGGGCCTGCTGTATTCGCTGCTGCTCGCCGTTGCCTCGATCACGTTCCGCGCGGACCAGACCATCACCGGCACGGCCATGAACCTGCTGGCAACGGCTGCTGCGACTGTCGCGGTCAAGGCTATGAACGCGTCGATGTCCGGTGGCAACGACGTTTCCTCCGATATCTCCTACATCGAGCCGAAGAAGCTCTTCATCCTGAACATCGGCAAATTCGAGTTCAACTGGTTCATGCTGGTTGCCGTCATTGCACTGATCGTCTCGTTCGCTGTGCTGTATAAGACGCGCTTCGGCCTGCGCCTGCGTGCCTGCGGCGAGCATCCGCAGGCGGCGGACTCCGTCGGCATCAACGTCTACAAGATGCGTTATGCCGGTGTCATGATCTCCGGCGTGCTCGGCGGCCTCGGCGGCATCGCTTTCATCACGGCCGGCGTCAGTGTCTGGAAGTTTGAATACGGCGTCGCGGGCTTCGGCTTCCTGGCCCTCGCCGTCATGATCTTCGGCGGCTGGAGTCCGGTGAAGATCGCACTGGCTGCGATCCTGTTCGGCTTCTTCCGCGCTTTGGGCAATGTCTACTCCGGCTTTGACTTCCTGCTCAAGCTCAACATGCCCAGCGTTGTTTACAACATGCTGCCCTACTTCGTCTCCCTCATCGTTCTGGCCTTCACGTCCAAAAAGTCCAGAGCCCCGAAGGCTGAGGGCATCCCCTACGATAAGGGTCAGCGCTGAGTCCTGTTCAAACCGGTTCTCCTGCTCCCGCTTTCGGGGGCAGGAGAATCCCAGACTGTCAAAAAACCTGCACAGCCGAAAGTTTCGGAGGGAAGAAAAGCGTGAAAGGAAACCGTCAGGGTGTCCTTTCACGTCAAATAACCCGCCGCAGCGGCAGAATTGCAAAATCATGCTGCAAAATTTAATTTTGCAATTCTGAAAGCAGCTTGTCAAAAAAGTCCAAAGGGACTTTTTTGACAAGCTGAATCCTTTGCACCGGGACAAGCAGCCCGGTATTTCGATAGAGGAGAAATAGAATGTCAAATATCATTGTGCTGGGTATCGCAGGCGGCAGCGGCAGCGGCAAAACAACGCTCATGAAGAACCTGATCGCTCGTTTTCAGGACGATGTCACCGTGCTCAGCCACGATAATTACTATCGGCCCTATGACGAGCTGACCATCGAGGAGCGCCGCAAGCTCAACTATGATCATCCGGACGCCTTCGATACCGACATGATGATCGGCCACTTGAAGGAGCTGAAGGCCGGGCACAGCATCGAATGCCCCGTCTACGACTATGCGACCTATTCCCGCACGAGCGAAACCGTTACGGTCGAGCCGCGCAAGGTCATTCTGGTCGAGGGTATCCTGATCTTCGAGAACCACGCCCTGTGCGATCAGATGGATATCAAGATCTTTGTGGATACGGACGCTGATGTCCGCCTTATCCGCCGCATCCGCCGCGACGTTGCAAAGCGCGGCCGCAGCCTCGATTCTGTGCTCGGCCAGTATCTTGCAACGGTCAAGCCCATGCACGAGCAGTTCGTGGAGCCGAGCAAAAAAAATGCTGATCTCGTCGTGCTCGAGGGCGGCAAGAATCTGGTCGCACTCGAAATGATCATCGACCGCATCCAGCGCCACATCGACAGCAATTGAAGAAGGTCTTCTCTCCGGGCGGCCCATTCGGCCGCCCGGAGTTGTTTTTCAGAATGGGGGATTGACAGTGGCCTTCCGGCGTGCTATACTGCTTATGAGCGATTTATGAGCGAAATTAACGTTCTGGTTACGGAGGTGCAGTATGAAAGCTTGGGAACGGGAGCGGCGGCTGCTGGAGCGGCTGCAGGAGCAGGGCTCGCTTGCATTGACGGAGGCCTGCGCATTGACGGGGGCATCCGTCGCAACGACGCGGCGCGATTTTGAGCTGCTGCAGGAAAAGGGACTGGCTCAGCGCACGCACGGCGGCCTGCAGCTTCCGAAAAAGGAGGAGCCGAAGGGCTATCTGCAGGGAACGGCGATCCTGAATCATACGGATGAGGAAAAATACCGCATCGCGCAGGAGGCAGCGGCCTCGGTCAAGGCAGGGGAGTCCGTGTTCCTCGGCGCGGGCAAGACGTGCAATATGCTGGCGTCCATGCTCCAGAACGTCGAGCGCCTGACCGTCGTCACGACGAGCATCACGGCGGTGCTGGAGCTTGCCGAGTGCCCGAATGCGTCCGTGACGCTGCTGGGCGGCGATGTCCACGCAGGGAAGAATTATATTGAGACGCTTGATCCGGACATCAGCCATGTCTTGCGCAGCTTTTACTTTGACAAGGTCTTCATCACGGTCGACGGCATCGATCTGGAGCGCGGCTACACCGTGAACAACAAGAATCAGATCGGCCTCTACACCCAGCTTGCGCGCATGACGCGCCGGTTTTACATTCTGGCCGACAGCGCAAAGTACGACCGCCGCGCCTTTGCCAGCGTTTTTCCACCGGAAAAGACCTGCCGCATGATCACAACGAGCGGCGCACCGCAGAAGTATCTGGATTTTTATGCCCGGCAGGGGATCCCCTGCACGGTACTGCCGTTTGAATGAGCGAAATATGAGCGATTAAAACCCGCACGGATGGAAGGGAAACCGGAAGATCTGTGCGGGTTTTTGCAATCGGGCCTTGGTATGTGAAAATATTTCCAAACGATTTTGGCTATTTCGCCGAAAAACAAAAAATCCTGGCCGATGTATTGACAGATCGCCAATTTTGTGGGATGATAGATGCCGTAAAGATGGGCGTAGTATGCTTGAGCGATTTTGAGCGATACGCCCGGCAAACAAATGGAGATAGCAACTATGAGAAATGAAGGCATTGTTGAACTGTATGCCCCGCGCAGAACGCTCATCGGGCGCGACGGCATCACCAAGATCCCGCATTTTCTGCAGCGCCTGAGTTCGAAGTGCGTCCTCGTTGTGACGGATAAGGGCCTCATCAAGGTCGGCACCGCCGGAAAGGTCACGGCTGTTCTCGATAATGCGAACATCCAGTATGTGGTCTATGACGGCGTGGAGCCGAACCCCACGACCCGGATCGTTTATGACGCGCTGCATTTCTATCAGGAGCACCAGTGCGATGCGATCATCGCCATCGGCGGCGGCTCGCCGATCGATGTGGCAAAGGCCGTGAGCATCCTGTCCGCCAACGGTGGAAAGATTCAGGATTACAACGGCTACAACAAGTCGAAAAAGCGCGGTACGCCGATCATCGCCGTCAACACGACGGCCGGCACCGGCTCCGAGTGCACGCGTGCCTACGTCGTCACGGACGAAGAGACGAAGACGAAGATGCTCATGGTGGACACGAACTGCCTTGCGCATTTGGCTCTGAACGACCCGATGCTCATGGTCGGCATGCCGCCTTCTCTGACGGCTGCCACCGGTATTGACGCCCTGACGCACGCCATTGAGGCCTACATCTGCAATACGCACACGCCCTACACCGACGCCCTGTCCCTTGAGGCGGTCCGCCTGGTCTCCGGCTCGCTGCGCGACGCAGTCCGCGACGGCTCGAACATGGACGCCCGCACGAATATGTGCTGGGCCGAGTACATGGCTGGTCTTGCCTTCTCGAATGCAGGCCTCGGCCTTGTGCACGGCATTGCGCATCAGCTCGGCGGCTTCTACAACATTCCGCACGGCCTTGCAAACGCCATCTTGCTGCCGCGTGTGCTGGAGTACAACCGCCCGTACTGCATGGGCCGCCTTGCCACCGTGGCGCAGGCTATGGGCGAGAAGTGCGATAACCTTTCGGTCGATCAGGCCTCGAAGAAGGCTATTGAGGCCGTCCGCCGCCTGTGTGACGATGTGAAGATCCCGAAGCTTTGCGACACGAAATTCCGCATGGAAGACATCGACGTGCTGGCCGAGCATGCGCTGGAGGACACCGCCACGCAGACAAACATCGTCCGCCCGACTCTGGATGATGTCAAGACCATCCTTGCCAAGACATATTACGAGGGCATCGTCCTGAAGACGGTGCAGAAATGAGGAGGCACGGCATGGAGAAATCTGAGGTCCAGAGAAAGGTCCAGCTTGCCACCTCGGAAGAGGTCTTCCGCAAAACGGGCCGGATCTTCGTTCCGGTCGCATCGTCTGCGCGCCATGTGCATCTGTGCCATGCGGATGTCGAGCGCCTGTTCGGACCGGGCCATCAGCTGACCGTGTTCCGCATGCTGTCCCAGCCGGGGCAGTACGCCTGCACGGAGCAGGTGACCATCGTCGGGCCGAAGGGGCAGCTTGCCAAGGTCCGCGTGCTCGGCCCGGAGCGCAGCGCCACGCAGGTGGAGATCGCCATGACCGACTCGTTCAAGCTCGGCATCAAGGCGCCTGTGCGCATGTCCGGCAAAACGGCCGGAACGCCGGGCTGCAGGCTCGTCGGCCCTGCCGGTGAGATCGAGCTTTCCGAGGGCGTTATCATCGCGGCACGCCATCTGCATCTTTCCGAGGCGCAGTGTGCGCTCTTCGGCCTGCGGGACGGCCAGCCCGTCCGCCTGCGCGCCGAGGGCGAGCGCGCCGTCGTATTTGAAAATGTGATCGTCCGCAGCGGCAAGGGCCATGATATGGAGGTCCACATCGACACCGATGAGGCCAATGCCATCGCCATGCGCGGGACCCCGATGATGGAGGTCCTGCCCTGACCGGCTGCGGGTAAGAGGTAGCTATGGATCGAGCACAGCTTTACAAGTTAACAGAGCTGATCGTAGCCGAGGTCGTCCGCCGCATTGCGCAGGAGGAGCGCCGCAGGCAGCACCCCGAGCAGGTGCTCGTGCTGCTGGCCGACAGTGTCTCCTTCCCGGAAAAGCTGCAGCAGACACTGAACGAGCAGTTCGGCGTCGCCTACACGCCTGTGAGCATCCCGGAGACGAACACGTTTGCAGACGAGGCCCTGCTCTACGCCGGAAAGCTGGAGCCGGGCGGGCTGCTTGAGCGGGTGAAGGAGGCCAAAACGGTCATCCTCGTCTCGCCGCGTCTCGAGCTGCTGCGCCGCATCGCGTCCGGTGATGACGGTGACCCGCTGTCGCATCTGCTCGTGCGCGCTATTCTGTGGCAGAAGGATGTCCGGGTGTATCTCGACTATGAGCCGCCCCGCTTCCGCCGCAACACCTTCCTTGCAGATACCGCTGAGGCCATCGACACGCTGCGGCAGATGGCCGTAACGGTCTGCCCGTATTTCGCCGTGGCTCCGCAGGAGCCGGAGGGCACGGACCTCGTTACGGAAGCGGATGTTCTGGACGCCGCGAAGACGGAGAGCAAAACGATCCGCTGCCGCAGCGGCGCGATCATCACACCCGCCGCACGCGATGCACTGGCCGCGACCGATGTGATCCTGCGGTATGAAGGAGAAACAACACATGCAGCTAGCTAGAGTGAAGGGAACCGTCGTCAGCACGAACAAGGCCGAAAAGCTCAATGGGCTGAAGCTTCAGCTCATCAAGCCCATCGACATTGAAACCTGGCAGGAAAAGGGCGGCCTCCTCGTCGCCATCGACGCCGTCGGCGCAGGCGAGGGGGAAGTCGTGATGGTCGTCAGCGGCAGCTCGTCGCGCCAGACGGCCGTAACGGAGGGCAAGCCCGTCGACCTGAGCATTGTTGCCATCATTGATTCGGTCGACGTCAACGGCTCCCGGATTTTTGAGAAATTCAGCAGAGGTTGATTTCAGAAAACCAGCAAACGCGAATCTATATTAGAAAGTTGAGGATATGTTATGGCATTGACGAAAGAACAGATCCAGCAAATTGCCGCGCAGACACGCAGCAGCTTTGAGTCGGGCTCGTTTGCCCCGACCGGCGTGCAGTGCCTGTTCGACGATGTACATGACGCGATCGACACGGCCATCCGTGCCCAGCATCAGCTCATGGACATGTCGCTCGAGGAGCGCGGCAAGCTGATCGAGGCCATGCGCGTCTGCGCCCGGGAGCATGCCGAAGAGCTTGCCATTCTGGCGCACGAGGAGACCGGCTACGGCAAGGTGCCTCATAAGATCGCAAAGAACCTCCTCGCTGCGAACAAGACCCCCGGTATTGAGGATCTGCATCCCACGGCGTTCAGCGGCGACAACGGCCTGACGCTCGTTGAGACGGCCCCCTATGGCGTCATCGGCGCCATCACCCCGTCCACGAATCCCACCGCCACCATCATCAACAACTCCATCAGCATGATCTCCGCGGGCAACGCCGTGGTGTATAATCCCCATCCGGCAGCAAAGCGCGCCTCTCAGAAGGCTATGGAGCTGCTCAATGAGGCGATCGTGAAGGCGGGCGGCCCGAATGGCCTGATGACCGCTGCGAAGGAGCCGACGCTCGATACCTCGAAGGTCATTATGACCCACAAGGCCATCAAGATGCTGGCCGTCACCGGCGGCGAGGCCGTTGTCGGCGTGGCCATGAAGTCCGGCAAGAAGTGCGTTGCCGCAGGCCCGGGCAATCCCCCTGTCATCGTCGACGAGACCGCCGATATCGCGCAGGCTGCCAAGGACATCGTCGACGGCGCGAGCTTCGACAATAATGTCCTGTGCGTGGCCGAGAAGGAAGTCTTCATGGTCAACTCCATTGCCGACTCCCTCATGAACACGATGGAAAAGTGCGGCGCTTACCGCGTCTACGGCGAGGATATCGACAAGATCGTCCGCACCGTGCTCATCCAGAAGGACGGCAAGTATGTCATCAACCGCAAGTTTGTCGGCCATGATGCAACGTACATCCTCCGCGAGAGCGGCGTGCAGTTCAGCGGCGATCCCGTGCTTGTCATCGCCGATGTCGACCGCTATCATCCGTTTGTCGAGGTCGAGATGCTCATGCCGGTGCTCGGCATGGTCCGCGTGAACAACTTCGACGAGGCGCTGGACGAGGCCTTCCGCGCAGAGCATGGCTGCCAGCACTCCGCGATGATCCATTCTTCCAACGTGCACAACATGTCCCGTGCGGCCCGCCGCATGAACACGACCATCTTCGTCAAGAATGCCCCGTCCTACTCCGGTCTGGGCTTCGGCGGCGAGGGCTACACCACGCTGACCATCGCCACCCCGACCGGCGAGGGCCTGACGAGCGCGAAGTCCTTTACGCGCGCAAGACGCTGTGTGCTGAAGGGCGACTTCCGCATCATCTGAGGCGGACGGGATGGAGCTGAATAAACTGGTCTGCGACGCCGGTATTCTCGGCGCGGGCGGCGCGGGCTTTCCCACCCATGTAAAGATCAACTGCAAGGCGGAATTCGTCCTTGCAAACGGAGCCGAGTGTGAGCCACTGCTGCGGGTCGACCAGCAGGTCATGCAGTATTTCGCAGCCGATGTCGTGCGCGGCATCCGCGCCGTGAAGGAATTCACCGGTGCGAAGCGTGCGGTCATCTGCCTGAAGGAGCATTACCACGCTGCCGTTGCCGCGTTGCAGGAAGTGCTGAAGGACGCGGACGATGTGGAGCTGCATCTGCTGCAGGGCTATTATCCTGCAGGCGATGAGCAGCAGATCGTCTACGAGGTCACGGGCCGTGTCGTCCCGACCGGCGGTCTGCCGCTGGATGTCGGCGCGGTTGTGTGCAACGTCAGCACGCTCACGAATATTGCCGCCGCGCTCGACGGCAAGAAGGTCACGGAGAAGTATGTCACGGTCGGCGGCGCGGTGAAGAACCCTGTCACGCTCCGCGTTCCGGTCGGCATCTCCCTGCAGGAGCTCATGGACGCCGCCGGCGGTCCCACCTGCGACTGCAAATACATCATCGGCGGCCCGTGCATGGGCCGGGTGGTCGACACGCTGGACATCCCGGTGACGAAGACGACCGGCGGCCTGCTGGCCATCCCGAAGGATCACCCCCTGCTGGAGCGGAAGTCTCCGAAGCTCAATCTGCAGCTCATCATGTCGGTCTGCTGCCAGTGCTCCATGTGCACGCAGATGTGCCCGCGCAACGCGCTGGGCCTGAACGTGCAGCCGCACAAGGCCATGCGCAGTCTGGCGAGCGGCGGCGACCTGCTTGGCGAGTTCAATGGCATCTTCTCCTGCTGCAATTGCGGACTATGCACCTATTATGCCTGCAACTTCGGCCTGAAGCCCTCGCAGGTGATGCAGACGCTCAAGTCTGCCATTGCCTCGAAGGGCGTTCGCCCCCGCAAGGAGGTCTACGGCCCGGTGGACGGCGGCTTGGAGAACAAGAAGGTCCCGGTCGAGCGCCTGATCGCGCGCCTCGGCATCGCGGAATACGACGTTCCCGCGCCCATGGCGGAAAAGCCCCTGACGACGAGCTGCGTGCGCATCGCGCTGCGCATGGGCGTCGGCGCTCCGAGCGTTCCGGTCGTTGCGGTCGGGGATAAGGTCCGCAAGAACCAGCTCGTGGCCGACATCGCGGAGAAGAAGCTCGGCGTCAAGATGCATGCCAGCATCTCCGGCGTCGTGACGGACATCACCGCCGACTACATTGAGATAAGGAAGGCTGCCAAATGAATGCACTGGGTATGATTGAAGTTCAGAGCATCCCGCTCGGCGTCAACGCCGGCGATGCGATGCTCAAGGCCGCGACGGTCCAGCTTGTCACGGCGCAGCCGGTCTGCGCGGGCAAGTACATCGTGATCGTCACGGGCGAGGTCTCCGCCGTCAGCGAAAGCGTCGCGGCAGGCAAGGCCGAGGCCGGTCAGCGCCTGATCGACAGCATGGTGATCTCCCATGTGCACGAGCAGGTGCCCCGCGCCATCAACGCCTGCAACGAGATCGGCGAGGTCGCTGCCATCGGCGTTATGGAGGCCTACAGCCTCTGCGCAGCCGTTGTCGCAGCCGATGCAGCCGTGAAGGCGGCTGATATCCACCTGATGGACGTTCGTCTCGGCCGCGGCCTGGGCGGCAAGTCCTTCATCACCATGACGGGCGACGTTGCTGCCGTGCGCGCTGCCATCCATGCCGCCGAAGGCATGTCCGAGGTCAAGGGCCTGCTGTCGGAGAGCGTTGTGATCCCGCACCCGCATCCCGATATCGTCAAGTCCCTTTATTAAGCGTAAAAATATTTTCACATATACAATCATTGGAGGTTTTTTATCATGAAAGAAGCATTAGGCATGATCGAGACCCGCGGCCTGATCGGCGCTGTCGAAGCAGCCGATGCCATGGTCAAGGCAGCAAACGTTCATCTGATCGGTGAGCAGCAGATCGGCTCCGGCCTCGTGACCGTCATGGTCCGCGGCGATGTCGGCGCTGTCAAGGCCGCTGTCGATGCAGGCGCTACCGCCGCGAAGCGCGTCGGCGAGCTGTACGGCACCCATGTCATCCCGTCCCCGCACGACGACGTGGAGAGCATCCTGCCCACCCTTGGCTGATTTATTCAGAATTGATTTACGGAGGAAATAACCTATGAAACTCGCTCTTGGTATGATTGAGACCCGCGGCCTGATCGGCGCTGTCGAAGCAGCCGATGCCATGGTCAAGGCAGCTAATGTTCATCTGATCGGCAAGCAGCAGATCGGCTCCGGCCTCGTGACCGTCATGGTCCGCGGCGATGTCGGCGCTGTCAAGGCCGCTGTCGACGCAGGCGCTACCGCCGCAAAGCGCGTCGGCGAGCTGTACGGCACCCATGTCATCCCGTCTCCGCACGACGACGTGGAAGCCATCCTGCCGAACATCGGTTAAGCTATGTATATCGGGGAAGTCGTCGGCTGCGTCGTGGCGAGCGTGAAGGAGGAGCGGCTGGAAAATATCCCGCTGCTCGTCGTTCAGCTCATTGAAAAAGGCGTAAAAACGAAGATGATCGTGGCTGCCGACGCGACCCGGCAGGCCGGTCGCGGAGATTTTGTCTTCATGATCGGCTCAAAGGAGGCGGCGCGCATGTTCCGCAAGACGGTGCCTGCGGCCGACTCGGCGATCGTCGGATTTATCGACTCGTATAATGTCAGAATCAAAGAATAATCTGGAGGAATAACCTATGAAACTCGCTCTTGGTATGATCGAGACCCGTGGCCTGATCGGCGCTGTCGAAGCGGCCGATGCGATGGTCAAGGCAGCCGATGTGCATCTCATCGGCAAGCAGCAGATCGGCTCCGGCCTCGTGACCGTTATGGTCCGCGGCGATGTCGGCGCCGTCAAGGCCGCTGTGGACGCAGGCGCCACCGCTGCAAAGCGCGTCGGTGAGCTGTACGGCACCCATGTCATCCCGTCCCCGCACGATGACGTGGAGGCTATCCTGCCGAAGCTCGGATGAAGCTGGCCAGGGTCGTCGGGAACGTCGTCTCTACGGTGAAGGATGCCTGCTACACCGGTCAGAAGCTGATGATCATCGACTATATCGACGAGAACGGCAGCCTGACCGGGAACCAGGCCATCGCCTTTGACGTGGCGGACGCCGGGATCGGGGATACGGTCCTTGTGAATGTCGAGGGCGGCTCGGCGAACATGTTCCTCGGCCGCTCCGTCATCGCCGATTTGACGATCTGCGGTGTTATCGACCACATCACGCTCGACGGCGAGACCCGGGAATACCACTGAGGTGACGCATTCCCACATTCCACGAAACAGGTGAGATGGATATGGATATCGAAGCGATCCGGAAACAGGTGGAGCAGCAGGTCATGCAGTATTTCCATCTGGAACCGACGGTAACGGACGCGCCCTATGCCGGCATGGTCACGGGCGTGGACGTGATCTCCCATCTGGAGCACTCTCTTCTCAACCCCGACACGACGCTTGAGACCATCGAGCGCGAATGTGCCGTCGCACGGAAATACTCCGTCGCAGCGGTCTGCGTTGCACCGTACTATGTACCGGCTGCGCGCGAGATCCTGCTCGGCAGCCCCGTCGCCGTCGGCACGGCCATCGGGTTCCCGCACGGCTGCATGTCGCAGGCCGCCAAGCTGGCGGAGCTGCGCGAGTGCATGGCCAACGGAGCCACGGAGGTCGACGTCGCCCTGAACGTGCTGGCCATCAAGTCCGGCCGTCTCGATGTGGCGCAGCGTGAGCTCGATGAGCTCGTGCGCTGTGCGGTCGGCAAGGTCCAGCTCAAGGCCGTGTTCGAGCACGCGCTCTACACGCCGGAGGAGAAGCGCGCCGTTCTGCAGATGCTGCGCAGCAGCGGCGTGAACTATGTGAAGATCCAGAATATGCTCAGCGGCCACGGCGCCCGCGTTGAGGATGTCCGCTTTGCCAGCGAGATCCTCGGCCGCAATGTCGGCATCAAGATCGACGGCGGCATCAAAACGCTCGCGCAGGCAGAAGAACTGCTTGCCGCAGGCGCAACGCGCCTTGGCCTGACGGCCACGGCGAAGATCGCCGAGGAAGCGCTGAAAAACGCATAAACGATACGAAAGGAAACGACTTTCAATGGATATCAATGAAATTATCAGACAGGTAACGGAGGAGATCTGCTCCAAGTACGGCGCGCAGACCCAGACGCCCGCCGCGAGCGACGGCTATACCCCGGCAGACATGGCCAAGTACATTGACCATACCTACCTGAAGCCGGAAGCCAGCGTCAACGAGATCCGCAAGATCTGCGACGAGGCCAAGAAGTATCACTGCGCCAGCGTGTGCGTGAACCCCTCCTACATTCAGTATGTCGCCCAGCAGCTCGAGGGCAGCGGCGTGACGCCGTGCTGCGTAATCGCTTTCCCGTTCGGCACCAGCACCCCCGAGGCGAAGGCCTTCGAGGCCTCCGACGCCGCCTCCAAGGGCGCTCGTGAGATCGACATGGTCATCAATGTCGGCGCCATCAAGTCCGGCGACTGGCTGCTTGTCAAGCGCGACATCGAGGGCGTTGTCAACGCCGTCAAGGGCCGCGCCAAGGTCAAGGTCATCATCGAGGCCTGCCTCCTGACCGACGAAGAGAAGGTCAAGGCCTGCACCGTCGCGAAGCTCGCCGGCGCTGCCTTCGTGAAGACCTCCACCGGTTATTCCACCGGCGGCGCTACCGTCGAGGATGTCCGCCTGATGCGCGAGACCGTCGGCCCCGAGATGGGCGTCAAGGCCTCCGGCGGCGTTCGTACCTATGACGATGCCATTGCCATGCTCAAGGCCGGTGCAAACCGTCTGGGCTGCAGCTCCACGATGAAGATCGTCAGCGGCGTGAAGGAAGACGAGCATAAGTGCGTCAACTGCGGCAACTGCAAGAACCAGTGCCCGTCCGGCAACGTCGAAATCCGCAAGAAGCTGTATTGATTTATTCCAAGCGCAACATAGAAAGGATCTGACCCCCATGAGAAAACCCATGATCGCGGGCAACTGGAAAATGAACAAGACGCCCGCTGAGACCGTCGCCCTTGTCGAAGACCTGAAGAAGATCCAGGTCCGCACGAAGGCGGAAGTCGTTGTCTGCCCGATGACCGTCAGCCTGTTCGCTGCCGCAACGCAGCTGAAGGGCACGGACATCAAGCTCGGTGCGCAGAACGTCCATTTTGAGGACAAGGGCGCTTTCACCGGCGAGTGCAACATCGCCAGCCTGAAAGAGCTCGGCGTCGAGTATGTCATCCTCGGCCATTCCGAGCGCCGTCAGTACTTCGCCGAGACCGACGAGACCGTCAACAAAAAGGTCCTGAAGGTTCTGGCCGAAGGCCTGAAGCCCATTGTCTGCGTCGGCGAGAGCCTGCAGCAGAAGCAGACCAACATCACGAACGAAGTCGTCTGCATGCAGACGAAGGCCGCTCTGTGCGGCGTCAGCCCGGCAAAGGTGACGGATGTCGTCATCGCCTATGAGCCGATCTGGGCCATTGGCACCGGCATGACCGCCACGGCGACGGACGCCAACCGCACCATCGCCGCCATCCGTGCTGCGATCCGCGAGCTGTTCGGTGACGCTGCCGATCAGGTCCGTATCCTCTACGGCGGCAGCATGAACGACAAGAACGCGACCGAGCTGATGAGCCAGCCTGAGATCGACGGCGGCCTGATCGGCGGCGCGAGCCTTGTTGCCGAGAAGTTCGAGAAGGTCATCAACTATCACGGCTGATCCTATTCGGAACAACACGAGCCCCGGTGCATCGCACCGGGGCTTCCGCTTGTCAAAAAAGTCCCTTTGGACTTTTTCGCCAAGCTGCTTTCAGAATTGCAAAATAGAATTTTGCAGTATTATTTTGCAATTCTGCCGCTGCGGCGGGTGATTGAACGCGAAAGGACACCCTGACGGTTTCTTTTCACACTTTTCTTCCCTCCGTAATTTTCGGCTGGGCAGGTTTTTCGACAGTCTGGAGCCCCGGTGCATCGCACCGGGGCTTTGCTTGTTTGCGGATGATGTGAACAGCTCCCGGTGCGGTTTGATACTGCACCGGGAGCTTTTCCGTCGGAAACGGTTATTTCGTATTCTCGAACACGTCGTGATTCCGGACGAAGTATTCGATGCCGGAATAGAGCGTCGTGACGGTGATAGCGGCCACGACAACCCAGTCGAGCACCTCGCTGAACACAAAGCGGCGGCCGAAGACGAGCATGAAGCTCAGGCCTGTCATGGTGACAGCAGTCTTGACCTTACCGGACCAACCGGCTGCAATGACGCGGCCCTTTCCGGCGGCGATGAGACGCAGACCTGTCACGGCAAATTCGCGCGCCAGAACGATCATCAGTGCCCAGGCAGGATAGATGCCCCATTCGCAGAACATGGCCATAGCGGCGATGACAAGCACCTTATCGGCCAGCGGGTCAAGGAATTTGCCGAGGTCCGTCACCTGATTGCAGCGGCGCGCGATCTGACCGTCCAGAATATCGGAAAGACTGGCCACGGCAAACACGACGCAGGAGACGATCTGCATCCAGCTCCAGATCTCACTGAGGTACATACAGACCAGAAAAACCGGGATCATCACGACACGAAACAGCGTGATCTTCGTTGCAGTCGTCATTATGCATTCTCCTCCATTTCACCGACCAGGTCGCCGTCCTCGGCACCTGTGATGCGGACCATTACAAACTCACCGGGAACGACACTGCGCGCCGCAGAGAACAGCACGCGGCCGTCGATATCGGGCGAGTCGGCATAGGTCCGGCCGAAGCAGCGGCCGGTCTCCGGCTCTTCGCCCTCGCAAAGCACCTCCATGACCGTCCCGACGCGGGCTGCGTTGTACGCATCCATGATGCGCGACTGCAGCTCGGCGATGATCTCGGCGCGGCGCTGCGCGACCTCCTCGTCCGCATGTTCCATTTTGGCGGCAGGCGTTCCGTCCTCGGGGGAGAACACGAACGCACCGACGCGCTCGAGCTTGTTCTCACGGAGCCAGGTACAGAGCTCTTCGAACTCGGCCTCGCCCTCGCCGGGCAGGCCCGTGATGAGGCTCGTGCGGATGACGGCGTCGGGCAGGCGGCTGCGCAGCTTCTGGAGCATCTCGTCCAGCTCGGCGCGGGTCCCGCGGCGGTTCATGCGGCGCAGGATCGCGTCGTTCACATGCTGGATAGGAATGTCCATGTAGTTGACGAGCTTCGGCTCGGACGCGAACGTGTCCAGCAGCTCGTCCGTGATCATATCGGGGTAGAGGTAGTGCACGCGGATCCAGTGGAAGCCCTCAATGCGGCACAGCTCGTGCAGCAGGAGGGGAAGGCGCGGCGCGCCGTACAGGTCCGTGCCGTAGCGGCTCGTGTCCTGCGCGACGACGATCAGCTCCTTGACGCCGGACTCCGCAAGGCCGCGGGCCTCCTGCAGGATGTCCTCCACGGCGCGGCTGCGGTAGCGCCCGCGCAGATGGGGGATGATGCAGAAGGCGCAGAAATTGTTGCAGCCCTCGGCGATCTTGATGTAGGCATAGTGCTGCGGCGTCGTGAGCACGCGCCCGGCCTCGTCTGCCGGGGCGTCGATGTCGCCGAACTCGCTGACGGTCTCGCCGCCGTTCAGCAGGCGGTCCGCCACGGAGACGATGTCGTCATAGCTGCCTGTGCCGAGCACGCCGTCGACCTCCGGCATCTCCTGCAGGATCTCGTCCTGATAGCGCTGCGACAGGCAGCCTGTCACGAGCAGTCGGCCGATGCGGCCCTCCTGCTTCAGCGCGCCCATGGCGAGAATGTTGTCGATGGCCTCGCTCTTGGCCGAGTCGATAAAGCCGCAGGTGTTGACGATCACGAGATCCGCGCCGTCCACATCCTCCTGCAGGGTGTAGCCTGCCTGCTGCAGGCGATAGAGCATCTGTTCTGCGTTGACCTGATTTTTGGCACAGCCAAGGGAGATCATTCCCACTCGTTTGCCCATCGGGGTTGTACCTCTTTCCTTATTCCTCCGGAAAATCCGGGTCGTAACGTTCGAGCGCGCGGCGGATATCGCCCCACGCATGGCCGCGGCGCAGCAGCGCGTCTGCTGCGCGGCGGATCTCCGTGCGGTCGGGCTGCCTGCCGCGGAACCGCTTCTGTAAAAATGCGTCGATCGCGTCGTCCTGCTCCGGGAGCTCGGCAAGAGCCTCGTCCCACAGCTCGCGCGGGATGTGCTTGGCGTAGAGCATCTGCCGGATGCGTGCCGCGCCGTAGCCCTTTGCCGTGCCGCTGCGGACGATCTGCCGGGCTGCGGCCTCGTCATCGAGCAGGGAGAGCCCGTCGAGCCATTCGACGGCCTGCCTGGCGTTCTCGGGCGATTCGCCCTTCTGGCGCAGACGGTGCTCCAGCTCGGCGCGGGAGACCGTTGCGGCGGACAGAATGCGAACGGCGCGCTCCTTTGCGGACGCGGAGCCGGCAGCGGCCTCGAGCGAGGCGCGTGCGGCGTCCGGGATGTCCATGCCGGGGCGCAGGCTCAGGTCCGCGACCACGGCCGGGAGCACCAGCATGGCTTCGCCGCTGTCAAAGCGCAGACGCAGCTTGCCCTGCGGCGAGCGCGTCTGTTCAATGGCAAGCAGACGCATTATTCGGCGTCAAAGTCGTCCGCCGAGACATCCACGGGCTTGGCTGGCGCAGTGGGCTGCTTGATGCGGCTGTTCTGGACCTCCATCAGGTGGGTACGGACGCGCGCCTCCAGCTCGGCGGCCAGCTCGGGATGATCGGCGATATACTGCTTGGCATTGTCGCGGCCCTGCCCGATGCGCTCGTCGCCGACGGAGAACCAGCTGCCGCTCTTATTGACAAGCTCCAGCGTGACGGCGATATCCAACAGCTCGCCGAAGCGGGAGATGCCCTCGCCGTACATGATATCGAACACGGCCTCACGGAAGGGGGGCGCGCACTTGTTCTTGATGACCTTTACGCGCGTGCGGTTGCCGACGATCTCAGTGCCGCTCTTGATGGCCTCGATCTTACGGACGTCCAGACGCACGGAGGAGTAGAACTTCAGGGCGTTGCCACCGGTCGTGGTCTCGGGGTTTCCGTACATGACGCCGATCTTCATACGCAGCTGGTTGATGAAGATGACGATGCAGTTTGTCTTGGAGACGGTGCCAGCCAGCTTGCGCAGAGCCTGCGACATCAGGCGGGCCTGCAGACCGACAAAGGCCTCACCCATCTCGCCCTCGATCTCGGCGCGGGGCGTCAGAGCAGCGACAGAGTCGACGACGACGACGTCAATGGCGCCGGAGCGGACGAGGGCGTCCGTGATATCGAGAGCCTGTTCGCCGGTGTCCGGCTGGGAAACGAGCATGGAGTCGATGTCCACGCCGATGGCGGCCGCATAAACGGGATCGAGCGCGTGCTCGGCATCCACAAAGGCGACTTCGCCGCCGCGCTTCTGTGCCTCCGCCAAAACGTGCAGGGCAAGTGTCGTCTTACCGGAGGATTCCGGACCGTAGATCTCGACGATACGGCCGCGGGGCAGGCCGCCGATGCCGAGGGCAGCGTCCAGTGCAAGGGAGCCGGTGGGGATGGCGTCCACGTTCATCTCCGGACGGTCGCCCAGACGCATGACGGCGCCCTTGCCGTAGTTTTTCTCGATCTGGTGCAGCGCGGTTTCCAACGCTTTTTTCTTGTCGTCTGCGGGCGCGGGGGCCTCGTAGGCGGGCTTTTTCTGTGCCATGGTCAGCCTTCCTCTCTCTTCCGGGCGAGAACGGCCCGGGTGATGTCTGCGGTGTCTTTTTTCAGCTCCGCGATCTCATAGCCTGCGCGGCGCAGCAGGTCGCACACGGCGGCGTCCTGGCCCATGCCGAATTCGAAGCAAAGCCAGCCGCCGGGGTTGAGCGCGGGGGTGAAGTTGCGCACGATGGCGCGGTAAAAATCCAGTCCGTCGTCGCCGCCCCAGAGCGCCAGATGCGGCTCATAGTCGCGGACGGACGGATCGAGCGTCTCCATTTCCGCCGTTGTGACATAGGGCGGATTCGAGACGATCAGGTCAAAGGTGCCGAGAAACGGGGCCGTGGGCTGCCGGACGTCGATCGTCAGGCACTTCACACGGCCGGACAGGCGCTGGCTGCCGACGTTCTGCCGGGCCACGCGCAGCGCGGCAGGGGAGACGTCTCCGAGCGTCACGCGCGCGTCCTTCACGCGGCGGGCGATGGCAAGGCCGATGCAGCCGGAGCCGGTGCACAGATCCAGAATGCGCGGATTCTGCTCGAGAAACAGCGCCTTTTTGATGGCAAGCTCCGTTACGGCCATGGTGTCGTCGCGGGGAATGAGCACGTCGGGCGTGACGGTGAGCGTCATGCCGTAGAAGTCCCATTCACCGAGGATGTATGGCATGGGCTCTCCTGCCACGCGGCGGCGCACAAAGGACTGCGCCAGCTCACAGATCTCCTCAGAGGCGTAGAGGTCGCGGTCCGAGATCAGCTGCTCTGCCGTTTTGCCGGAGGCCGCGCAGATGAGCTCCCGCGCGACGTTCGAGGCAAACTGGCCCTCTGTGGGCAGCAAGGCGCGGCGGGCGTCGAGATAGAGCTCGGCGTATTTCTTTACCACCGGTCCTCGCCCTCCTTTTCCGGCAGAACGAGCGTCAGCGCCTCGATGCCGACTTCCAGCATGGAGTCGTCCGGCTCGTTTGTCGTCAGGTACTGCAGCCACATGCCGGGAGCGGACAGCGCGCGCGTCAGCCAGTTGTCATGGCGGCCGACGAGACGGTTGAATTCATAGCTGATGCCGACGACAATCGGCAGGAGCAGGAGCTTCAGCACCACGCGCACGAGGGCCTCGAGCCAGTGCGAGGTGATGCCCGCCGTGATCGGCCGCAGCAGCGGCGTGGCAAGGGAAAAGACCAGAATGGAGACGATCATCACGACGAACAGGAAGCTTGTGCCGCAGCGCGGATGCAGGCGGGTCATTTTGCGCGCGTTTTCGACCGTCAGGGGGAGCTTAGCCTCGTAGCAGCGGATGGTCTTATGCTCCGCGCCGTGATAGGAGAAGACGCGGCGCATGTCCTTCATGCGGGACACGAGGAACATGTAAGCAAGGAAGATCACGATGCGCAGCAGGCCCTCGAGCAGGTTGCGCACGATCTCATTCGTGGTGACAAAGCGGTTCAGGAACGAGCCGAGCAGCGACGGCAGCACGAAGAACAGCGCGATGGAGAACGCCAGCCCGAGCACGACGGAGAACGTGATGAGCGCGTTCTGCGCCTTCTCGGAGGACAGGCGCTTTTCCAGCCAAGCCTCAAAACGGCCGGGCTCCTTGCCTTTTTCGTCCTCGTCCTCCTCCGCAAAGAAATCCGCGGAATACATGAGGGCGGAGACGCCGGTCTTCATGGATGTGCAGAAATTGAAGATGCCGCGGATGAACGGCAGCTTCTTCGGCGACCACTTCTGCGAGAGCTTCCGCGGCTCGACCTTGCGCTGCAGGCCGTCCTTCGTGCGGACGACAACGGCGGATTTCTCCGGGCCGAGCATCATAATGCCCTCGATGAGGGCCTGCCCGCCGATCATGGTCTTGAATTGTTCCTGCGGCTGCTGTGTGTTCTTTTTTGCCATGTGTTTCCTTTCTATTGCTCTGCAATGGGGAGCCGGATGGTGACGACCGCGCCGCCGCCCTCGGCATTGGCGATGTCGAGCACGCCGTTGTGCATCGTAACGATCTCTTCGCAGACCGCAAGGCCGATGCCGCTGCCGCGCGCCTTGGAGGCGCCCTTGTAGAATTTCTTTTTCACGAGCGGCAGCTCCTCTTCGGGAATGCCGGGGCCGAAGTCGCGGATGCGGATGACGACGGAGTCCTGCCCGTCTGCGTTTTCCCGGCAGATCTCGGCCGTGATCCTGCCGCCCTCGCCGCCGTGCTTGGCGGCATTGTCCAGAATATTCAGGAAGACCTGCTTCATCCGCGCCGGATCGCAGGGGATTTCGGGGATATCGTCGTCATTTTCCAGGTAGTCCAGCACAATTCCCTCCTGCCGCAGGCGGGAGCCGTACATGAACACGGTGTCCTCAAACTCCGTGCGCAGGTCGCACGGCACGACGTTCAGGGTAAAGCGGCCGTCCTGAATGCGGGTGAACTCCAGCAGCTCCTCGACCATGTCCGTCAGGCGGGCGGCCTCGCGCTGGATGATGCTCAGGCCGCGGCGGGCCTCGGCGCTGTCAACGCCAGCTCCGGCGGACAGCAGCGTTTCGCTCCAGCCGCTGATGGCTGTGAGCGGGGTGCGCAGCTCATGCGAGACGGACGAGACGAACTCGGACTGCATTTTCTCTGCGCGGCTGATCTTTTCAGACATTTCGTTGATGGTGTCCGTCAGCTCGCCGATCTCGTCGTCGGACTTCCGCGGGATCTGCACGCCATAGCTGCCAGCGGAGATGCGCTTGGCCGTGGCGGTCAGCTCCTGCACCGGGACAAGGATGGATTTGACAAAGTAGCGGCCGCTGACATAGACAACGAGCAGCACGATCAGGCCGACAAGCGCGGCGCACAGGCTGAAGAGCATGATCTGCCGGTCGGCGCGGCGCAGGCTCGTGACATAGCGCAGCACGCCGATGACCTCGCCGTTTGTATAGATGAGCGGGCTGGAGACTGCCATGATGCGCTCGCCGGTCGCGGGATTTGTTCCGGTGTAGGACGCGATGGCCTTCGTCTCGATGGCCTCGCGGATGTCGGACGTCACACCGGCCATACCGGAGTACACGCCGTAGGACGAGGCGACGATGCGGTTGTTCGTGTTGACGAACTGCAGCTCCATCTGGTCCTTCGAGTCAAAGCTCTGGGCGAATTTTGCGCAGGACTGGTAATATTCGTTGTAGCTCTGGCGGACGTAGTTGTCGAAAAAGCTCGTGCTCGTGCGCGCTTTGGCCTCCATCCCGGCCTCCATGCTGGAGTAGTAATAGTCTGCGACCATGATCGAAAGCGCGATCACGCAGAGAAGCACGATGGCAAACAGAATGCTCAGCGTATTGCGCAGCCAGCGCTTCTGCAGGCCGCTGTTTCGTTTCATGGCGGTTCCTCCCGGGCTTACAGGCCCCATTTATACCCGTAGCCCCAGACCGTCGTGATGTAGGTCGGGTTTGCGGTGTTATCCTCGATCTTGATGCGCAGGCGGCGGATGTTCACATCCACGATCTTGAGCTCACCGTCATAATCGCGGCCCCAGACCGAGGTGAGAATGTCTTCCCGCGACAGGACGCGGCCGGGGTTCTGCATGAACAGCTGCAGAATGGCGAACTCCACCTGCGTGAGCTTGATGCGGCGGCCGCTCTTTTCGAGTGTGCGGTTGCGCAGGTTGAGCGTGAACGGCTCGTGGACGATGACTTCGGGATCTGCCTCGGCCGCGCCGCCGATGCGGCGGTAGAGCGCGTCGATGCGCGCCGTCAGCTCGGCGGGGGAGAAGGGCTTGGTGACATAGTCGTCCGCGCCGGTCATAAGGCCCGTGACCTTGTCCATCTCCTGCGTGCGCGCCGTGAGCATGATGATGCCGATGGCCTTGTTCGTCGCACGGATGCTGCGGCAGACCTCGAAGCCGTCGATATCCGGCAGCATGATGTCCAGAATGGCCACGCCGGTGTCCGGGTTTTCCTTCAGGCGCTCAAGCGCCTCGCGGCCGGTCCCGGCCTCGATGGCCTCATAGCCCGCCCGCTTGAGATTGATGACGACGAAGCTGCGGATGCTGACCTCGTCCTCCAGAATCAGTACCTTTTTCATGCTTCTCTCCTTTTCCTGCCTTCCGCCGAGCGGCGGAGACTGCAACGGGGATCGGTCAGGACGTTGTAACGTCGCCGGTCTTCCAGTCGTTCTGAATAAAATGGAATTGCGTGCGGATGGCATCGGCCGTGATGCCGAGCGCCACGGCGCGGCGTGCCAGACGGCAGACATAGACCGTCTCGCCCTTCTGCGTCAGGACCTGCCAGCCGTCTCCAAGTGCGCTGAGGTCCGATGCGGACAGGGCGGCAATCGTCAGAAGCTCCTCAGTGCTGCCGCCGGCTTCCCACAGAAAGCGGTAGCCGAGCGTGCTGCCTGCCACGGCGCTGCGTGTGAGCACGAGGTGCTCCTGCCACAACGTCGGGATCTGCAGATACCAGCCGCCCGTGTGGCAGTGGAATGTCAGCAGCTTCTCGTCCCGGGAACCGTCGAGGTGCAGATTATACCAGCTGACAAGGTACTGATCCTGCGAGCTGGCATCATAGTCGAGCGACGGCATGGGGCAGAGCATCGGCAGCTCGATCAGGCCGTCCTTGTCGATGTCGCCGCCGTAAATGTAGTAATCACGCAGGGTCTGCACGTCGGTGTTGGCGTCCTCCGAGCGGGAGAGGTTGGTGAACACCCCGTCGCGGAAGACGAAAATATCTGTGATCAGGCTGCCGTCGCTGTATTCCGAGGCGACGAAGACCGCTGCGACGTTCCGGCACATATAGCCCGTCAGAATGCGCTTGACGGACGAGACAGCCACAGACATCGAGACCTCGCGCTCACGCTTGAGCTGACCGTCGGCCCAGCAGTACAGCTCGGCAATGCCGTTCTGCGAATCGCCGCCGCTGTGCAGCACAACGATCTCCTGCCGGCTGTCCGCGTCCAGATCGGGCGTGACGAACTCAGCGTATTCCGTGCTCATCAGCTCGGTCAGCGTGCCGCCGCGCAGGGAATAGACATTCATGAGCTGCGGGACCTGATCGCTGATCTGGCGGCCGACAACGAGCTCATAGCCCGGCTGGTCGTCGAACGCAACATAGGAGACATGGTGGAACGCGCTGCCTGCGCCCTGCACGGATGCAGCCAGCGTGAAGGCCTCGTTCTGCCGGTCAAAGACATAGATGCCGAGCGGAAGCTCGCCGGTCGTTTTGCAGTAGACGACGGCTTCGTCCTCACCGTCGCCGTCGAGGTCGACCATCTGCACGACCTGCTGGTTATCGCCGGAGACCGGCGGGGCATAGACCGCACCGTCCGGCAGGGCCAATTCGATGGCGTTCTGCAGGTCATAGTATTCCTCTGACTGCTTCGGAACGGCGTAAAGTCCCTCTTCGGGCTCCAGAAAGCACCCGCCGAGCAGCAGGCAGGCCAGCAGCAGGGGAAGGAAGCGGATGCATTTCTTCTTCATCGGGTGCGTTCTCCTTTCGCCGATATTCTCCATCCAATATTATAACATAAATCGTAACCATTGTGTAGTGGGTCTGTCATTTTTGTGGGCAAAATTTCGGCCGGGCCGGGTCATTTCAGCACGACGGAATCCTCACCGAGCAGGGCGCGCAGCTCCTGCAGCATATCGCCGCGCAGCCCGCACTGTGTGCCGCGGCGGACGCCCGTATCCGCAAAATACAGGACGGCCGCCACATTGCCGGGGAACATGTTGAGCGTGGCGCGGACCTTGCCGAACAGCGGCGACTGCTCCGACGGCAGGCGCAGATACAGCCGCGAGGCCTGCAGGACCGCCTGCTCCTGCGCAGCGGGGCGCGGCGCGGCGGCCATGGGCGGCGGAGCCTGCTTTGTGAAGGACTCAAGCGGGTCAAAGCGATTGACCACGAGCTGCGGGGCCTTTTCGTCGCGCACGGAGATGCGGCCCTCGGCTACGACGGCGGCGTTTTCCGTCAGCAGACTGCCGCTGCGTTCGAGCACGTTCGAGAACGTCAGCAGCTCCATCGCCGCCGTGTCGTCCTCCAGTGTGACATAGGCCATCATGGATCCGTTGCGGGTCGTCTTGCGGCGGATCTCCTCGACCATGCCCGCGATGCGAACGTTCTGGCCGTCGTGGAAGAAGCCGTCGTTCTCTTCAAACGACTGCAGGATGCGCAGCACGGGCGTGACGCCCGCCGCGCGCAGCCGCGTGCGGTATTCGTCGAGCGGATGGCCGGAGAGATAGAGGCCGACCGTCTCCTTTTCCATCTGCATGAGCTCCGCCGGGCGCAGCGGGGGGAGCTTCGGCGCGGGAATCTCCGGCATGCCGCCGTCCTCCGGGCCGAAGAGCTGCAGCTGCCCCTCGAGATTGCGGCGGTAGGTGTCCGCCGCGGCGTCGAGCACCATTTCGTAAATGGCCAGCATCTGCCCACGGCCCATGCCGAGGCCGTCCATCGCGCCGCATTTGATAAGGTTTTCCACGGCGCGCTTGTTGAGGTCCGAGCCCTGCATACGGCGGGCAAAGTCCTCCAGCGAGACAAAGCGGCCGTTTTCCGCGCGCTCTGCCATGACCTGCCGGATGAGGCCGCGGCCAATGTTCTTCACGGCCCCGAGGCCGAAGCGGATGCCGTCCGGCTCCACGGTGAACTTATCCTCCGAGGCGTTGATGTCCGGGTGCAGCAGGCGGATGCCCATGTCGCGGCAGTCGGCGATGTATCCGGCTGTCTTCGTGGAGTTGTCCAGCACGGATGTCAGCAGCGCCGCCATATATTCGCGGGGATAGTGGCACTTGAGATAGGCCGTGTCATAGGTGACCTTGGCATAGCATACGGCGTGCGCCTTGTTGAAGGCGTAGTTCGCGAAATCCAGAATTTCCTTGTAAATGGCCTCCGCCGCCGTCTCAGACACGCCGTTTGCGATCGCGCCGGGGATGCCGCGCGCGGCGTCACCGTGGACGAAGGTCTGCCGCTCGGCGATGATGACCTTTTCCTTCTTTTTGGAGATGGCGCGGCGCATGTTGTCCGCCTGCCCGAGGCTGTAGCCGCCGAGCTTGCGGAAGATCTCAATGACCTGCTCCTGATAGACGATGCAGCCGTAGGTCACGGCGAGGATCGGCTCGAGCTGCGGGCAGAGATAGGTGATGCGCTCCGGGTGGGATTTGTTTTCAATAAAGCGCGGGATGGAGTCCATGGGGCCCGGGCGGTAGAGGGCGACGATGGCGGTGAGGTCCTCGATGGACTGCGGCTTCATGTTGACACACACGCCCGTGATCCCGGCGGATTCCAGCTGGAAAACGCCCGCCGTCTTGCCATCACCCAGCATGGCGAACGTTGCAGCGTCGCCGTCCGGCAGCCGCTTGAGATCAAAGTCCGGCTCGCGGCGGCGGATGGCGCGGGCGGCGTCGTCGAGGATCGTCAGATTGCGCAGGCCGAGAAAGTCCATTTTGAGAAGGCCAAGCTCCTCGATGGTCGTCATGGTAAACTGCGTGACGATGGTCTCGTCGTTGCGCGCCAACGGCACATAGTCGCTGACGGGATTTGCCGTGATGACGACGCCTGCGGCGTGCGTCGAGGTGTTGCGGGGCATGCCCTCGAGGCCGCGCGCCGTGTCGACGAGCTTTTTGATGCGCTCGTCGCTCTCGACCATTGTGCGCAGCTGCGGCGAGATGCGCAGCGCCTCGTCGAGCGTCATGTGCGGCGTGGCGGGAATCTGCTTGGCCACGGCATCCGTTTCGGCATACGTCAGGTTCATGACGCGGCCGACGTCGCGGATGGCGGCGCGGGCGGCCATGGTGCCGAACGTCACGATCTGTGCCACATGGTCCTTGCCGTATTTGCCCATGACGTAGTCGATGACCTCGCCGCGGCGGAGCTGGCAGAAGTCCGTATCGAAATCCGGCATGCTCACGCGCTCCGGGTTCAGAAAGCGTTCGAAGATAAGGTGATACTGCATGGGGTCCATCTCGGTGATGTGCATGCAGTAGGCTGCGATGGAGCCGGCGCCGGAGCCGCGCCCCGGCCCGACCGGGATGCCCTGCTCCTTGGCCCAGCGGATGAAATCCGCCACAATGAGATAATAGTCGACATAGCCCATCTTCTCCACGACGGACATCTCGTATTCCAGCCGCTCACGGTAGCCCGCAGGGGCATCCGGGTAGCGCTCACGGAAGCCCTCATCGCACATGCGGCGGAAATACGTCAGAGAATCGCTCCCGTCCGGGGGCGTGAAGGCGGGCAGATGATAGTGGTTGAATTCAAATTCGACCTTGCAGCGGTCGGCAATGCGCTGTGTGTTTTCCAGCGCCTCCGGCAGGGCGGGGAAGAGGGCGCGCATCTCGTCCTCGGACTTCAGGTAGAACTCCTGCGTCTCAAAGCGCATGCGGTTCGGGTCATCGAGCGTCTTGCCGGTCTGGATGCACAGCAGCACATCCTGCAGCTCACTGTCCTCGCGCGTGAGATAATGCGCGTCGTTCGTCGCCACGAGCGGAAGGCCCGTCTCCTGCGCGATGCGCAGCAGGCCGCGGTTGACCTCACGCTGCTCCGGAATGCCGTGGTCCTGCAGCTCCAGATAGAAATGCTCCGGGCCGAAAATGCCGGAAAGCTCCAGCGCATAGGCCTTGGCTCCGTCATAGTCCCCGGCGCGCAGCCTGCGCGGGATCTCGCCCGCCAGACAGGCCGACAGAGCGATCAGACCCTCGCTGTGCTGCCGCAGCAGGGCGAGGTCTACGCGGGGCTTGCCGTAAAAGCCCTGCAGGAACCCCATGGAGACCAGATAGCTCAGATTGCGGTAGCCCGTTTCGTTTTCGCACAGCAGGACCAGATGGCGCGCGTCATTGTCCACACCGTGGACGCGGTCTGCCATGGTGCGCGGTGCGACATAGACCTCGCAGCCGATGATGGGCTTGATGCCCTCGGCCTTTGCAGCACGATAAAAGTCGATCACGCCGTACATGACGCCGTGATCGGTGATGGCCAGCGCAGTCTGGCCCAGCTCTTTGGCGCGCGCAGCAAGCCTGCCAATGCGGCATGCGCCGTCGAGCAGACTGAATTCGCTGTGGACGTGAAGATGTACGAATGCCATGAGGCAGCCTTCCTTTCTCGGAAAAGCGCGGCGGTCACGCCGGGCCTTCTTCGGTCGTCTCCGTGCCCTCTGCCGCCAGAGTCAGCAGCTTGCGCATGCGGTGGTTGACGGTGGACTTGCTGGTGGGCGGCTCGTGAAGCTCTGCCAGCTCGGAGAGCGTGGCCTCCGGGTGCTCGCGGCGCAGCAGGGCCGTCTGCAGGAGCTTTTCGGGCAGGGTATCCAGCCGCCCCTGTGCCTCGAGTGTGCGCAGCGCGGCAAGCTGCTCCTGCGCGGCGTCCACGGCCTTGGTGACGTTTGCGGTGTCGCAGTTCGTCTTGCGGTTGGCGTCGTTGCGCCAGTCCTTTTCAATCTTGGCCTGCATGACGGTCATGGCGCTGACCGGCGCGCCCATCAGGGCCAGCAGCTCCTCGATGGTCTCGCTCTGCTTGAAGTAGAGAATGCTGCTTCCCTTGCGCTCCGTCTGCTTCGGCGTCAGGCCCATCTCCAGCAGCAGCGTGCCCGTCTCGGCGCATACGCGCCGGTGCGAGGTGGAGAATTCCAGATGATAGCGCTTGGCAGGGTCTGTGACGGAGCCGCCCGCCAGAAAGGCTCCGCGCAGGAAGGCGCGGCGGCAGCAGTCATTTTCCAGCAGGGCAAGATTCACATGCAGTGCAAGGCTCGATTCGGCGGAAAAGCCGCAGAGCGTGAAAACATGCGAGATTTTTTCCGGGTCCTCCAGCACGAGCACGCGCTTGCCCTGCGCCTCCGGCTCCGGCAGCGCGTCAAAGCGCAGGCCGAATCCGCGCTGCAGCAGGCGCGGCAGCCGCGCGGCGAATTCCGGATTCTCCGTGACGATGCGGATGCACGAGGCACTGAAATGATTGGCATACAGGAGTGCGCCTAGCATCTCGGCCAGCGCGCAGCATTTTGCGCCCGGTGCCGTGCGGCAGAGCTCCCGTTTCACGTTGGCGGAAAAGGAGATCATTCGTTTCCCTCCCGGCTCAGATCGCGGTGGAAGACCGTGACGGTATGGCCATGCTCCCGCAGCCCGGCGGCCAGAAATTCTGCGCCTACTACGGAGCGGTGACGGCCGCCCTTGCAGCCGACGCCGACGGTCATGTCGTTGCCCCAGCCGCGCTCGGCATACAGGTCCGCCTGCAGGAGCAGCATGGCCAGCGCGTAGTTCAGTACGGTGCGGCTCTGCTCATTGTGCAGGATAAAATCGCGCACAGGGGCGTCCTGACTGCATAGTTCACGCAGCTCAGGCTCCCAATAGGGATTTTTCAGGCAGCGCAGATCGAATACCTCGTCAGCCTCCGGCGCGCCGTAGCGAAAGCCGAAGGAAAATATCGTAAAGCTCATGTGTTCCTCAGTCCCAAAGGCGAATTTCCGGCTCGAGCCGGATGCCGCTGTGCTCCAGAACGCGCTGCTGCACTTGACGGAGCAGCTCCAGCACGTCTGCGGCGGTCGCGCCGCCGCGGTTGACAACAAAGCCCGCGTGTTTTTCCGAGACCTGCGCGCCGCCGACCGTCAGGCCCTTCAGCCCGGCAGACTCGATGAGCGCGGCGGCATAGCCGCCCTGCGGGCGCTTGAAGGCGCTCCCGGCCGAAGGCAGGTCCAGCGGCTGCGAGGCGGTGCGGCGCGTCATCAGCTCGCGCATCGTCTCGCGGATGATGCCTGGGTCGCCCGGCTGCAGGGCAAAGCACGCCCGGACGATCACGCCGTCTGTATGCTGGAAGACGCTCGTGCGGTAGCCGAAGCCCTGCGAGACGCCCTCCCGCCGGACGAGCGTTCCGTCCGGCAGCATCTCCTGCGACCAGCGGCACACGGTGCGGATCTCGCCGCCATAGGCTCCGGCGTTCATATAGACGCCGCCGCCGACGGTGCCGGGGATGCCGTGGGCAAATTCCAGTCCCGTCAGGCCGTTGTCGCGGGCAAAGCAGGCGAGCCTTGCCATCGTGACGCCGGACATGGCCTCAATATGCGCTGCATCCGGCATGGAAAGGCCGGTCAGCGCGCCGCTCGTCACGATGACAAGCCCGCGCACGCCGCCGTCCGGCGCCAGAATATTCGTGCCTGCGCCGAGCAGACGCACGCGGATACCCTCCTGTGCGCTCAGGCGCAGCAGGGCCTGCAGCTCTGCAAGCGACGACGGGAAGGCCATCACCTCGGCGGGGCCGCCGATGCGGAACGAAGTGTGCGCCGCAAGCGGCTCCTCACGCAGCAGGCGGAGCCTGGGCAGCGCGAGGGAAAGACGGTCAAACAGATCCATGAGATATCCTCCAGAATATCAAAAAACAACAGGTCCATCCTCCGGCGGAATTTCCGCCGGGACGCGAACAGAAATCATTTCATTATAGTATACCACAGTCTGCCGTCCGCAGCAAGCCCCAGAACGCGGCGCATAAAAAATGGACCGCCGCAGGTCCTGCGGAGGTCCATATCAAAAGCATTTAGGCCAGCACCGCCCAATTCAGCGAGAACGTTCGGCGAAAAATAACCGGCGAAGGCCGAAGCTGCAATTGTACGGTGTTGCCTTAGAAGCTCTGCCCGGCCGTCTCGTCGAAATGGCGGTTGATCTGCTCCGTGAACTCCGCCGCGGCGTTGTAGCCCATCTTTTTCTGGCGGTTGTTCATGGCGGCGACCTCCAGAATGATGGCGAGGTTGCGGCCGGGGCGGACGGGGATGGTAATGGCCGGGACCTTCACGCCCAGCAGGTCCATATACTGCTCCTCGAGGCCAAGACGGTCGAAGATCTGCTCATTGCCGACCGGAACGATGTTCACGACGAGGTCAACGGTGGATTCGTCCTTGATGGCGGCCATGCCGAACAGCTTTGCCACGTTGATGACGCCGATGCCGCGGATTTCGATATAGTTGCGGATCAGCTCCGGCGACGTGCCGCGCAGCGTGTTCCCGGCGACCTTGCGAATTTCCACGGCGTCATCTGCGATCAGGCGGTGGCCGCGCTTGAGCAGCTCGGCTGCGGCCTCGCTTTTGCCGATGCCGCTTTCGCCCATGAGCAGCAGGCCCTCGCCGTAGACCTCAACGAACACGCCGTGGCGCGTGATGCGCGGGGCCAGCGCGTTCTTGAGGTAGGTGATGAGACTGGAGACGACATAGGACGTGGACTCGAGGCAGCGCAGGATGGTGATATCGTGCTTTTCTGCCATCTGCATGCACTCGGGCATCGGCTCAATGTTACGCGCGAAGACGAGTGCGGGGATGTGATAGGAGAAGAGCTGGTCGAAGGTCTCGGCGCGGCGCTCCGGTGTGAGCGAGTGAAGATAGGTCGCCTCGGCGTTACCGATGACCTGCAGGCGCAGCGGCTCAAAATGCGTAAAAAAGCCTGCCAGGGGCAGACCGGGACGCATGACTTCTTCCACCATGAGATCGATGCGATCGTAATCGCTGGATTCACGGGCAACGATGAGGTTAAATTCCTCCACGACCTGCTTCAGCCGAACGCTGTAGGAATTCATGGGCATGACTGCGATCCTCCTGCACCGGGCGTACAGGCCCGAAGATAATAATGTTATTATAACGGTTTCCGGTAGGTTTGGCAACCGTTTTTGCGCTTTTTTTCGAGCAAATTCGGGAAAATCGCCAAAAGGAAAATTTTTTTGCATTTTTTCGATTTTCCCCTTGCATTCTTGCGATTTCTTTGCTATTATGTATAGGCGTCTTTTAGCGCGATCTAGAGCGTGATTTTGCGATGATTGGAGGTGCAGCAATTGGCAAAGTGCGATTTTTGCGGCAAGGGTGTCACGTTTGGCATCAAGGTTTCTCACTCCCACAGACGTTCCAACCGTGCGTGGAAGCCGAACGTGAAGCGCGTCAAGGCTATCGTTGACGGCGCTCCCCGCCATGTTTACGTCTGTACGAGATGCCTCCGCTCCAACAAGGTTGAGCGCGCCATCTGATCTCAGCGTTATGGTACAAAAAAGACAAGCCTGCAGGCTTGTCTTTTTTTCATGCCCGCAGACCGGCACAAATCGGTCATGGCCGCAGGCGATTTGCGGTATAATTCGAGCAGAGAAATGGTTGAGCAGGAGAGAAAAACGGCGCCGGAAAACAGATCGGGGATCACGGACTCCGTTAAATTTGGGAACCGCTTCCGGGCAGGAGGCGGTTCCCATGCTCTTATCGTCTGCTGCGCGCATTTGCGGCATTTGTGGTGCCTTCAGAAGCCTCCGTCATGCCGCTTTCGGACTCGGTACGGCTGTCGTCCGTTGCGGCGGACGGCTCCGTCATGATTTCCGAAGCTGCCGTCGGGATGAGGGCGGATGGCTCCGTGCCGTCCACACGGCCGTCTGTCGTGTTCGGGACATTGCTGCGGCAGCCCGTGAGCAGCGCGGCGCATAGGGCGAGCGTCAGAAAGAGCAGAGCTTTGGTTCGTTTCATCGATCAAAATCCTCCTGATATTATGATTGTCCCGCTTAGTTTGCCCGGCTTTGCATGGCCTACGCAGGGAAATTTGTCGAAAACGTAAAATTGGGATTGATTCTTTTTGCATTGCCTTGTATAATGGGATGGTACGCCAAACTTTTTGCTTTGGCCCGTCTGCAGAGGCGGAGAAATGAAACAACATATCACCAACCGAAGGGGAAGCTGACATGAAGAAACTTTTCGTCAAGAAGGATGTTCCGTGCATGGCATGTCTGGAGTGCGTCCGCGCCTGCTCGACCGCATTTTATAAAGAGTTCCATCAGGACAAGGCCTGCCTGAAGATCGTTGAGCGCAACGGCAAGGTCCGCCCGATGACCTGCGTCCAGTGCGGCAAGTGTGCTGCGGCCTGTGAGCACGGTGCGATCACCCAGAATCCGAAGACCGGCGTGTACATGGTCAATAAGAAGCTCTGCGTTGGCTGCGGCAAGTGCGTGGAGGCCTGCCCGTTCGGCGTGATGCTGCAGGTTGCCGGTGCGCCCGCCGCCTCGAAGTGCATCGCCTGCGGCATCTGTGTCAAGGCCTGCCCGATGGAGGTCCTCGAGATCCGCGAGAGCTGATTTCGGATATCCGGTCTTATCAGCTTATTCAGAATCCCAAAAAACTGCCGTGCCGTTTTCCGGGCATGGCAGTTTTTCGTGCTTTCGCCCGGAAATATGGTTGAGAATCCGGGACCGATATGATATGATAACCAAAGAACACCGAAATATTGATATGGAGGTTATGAATCACTATGGCAGAAACCAAAAAGATCCCGGAACGTGCTGAGCTTGCACAGCAGGACAAATGGGCGATCGAAGATATTTACGCAACCGATGAGCTTTGGGAAGCCGACCTCGAAAAGGCGAGGGGCTATATTCCCAAGATCGCTGCGTTCGCGGGCCATCTGGGCGAATCCGCACAGATGCTGCTTGCCTATGCGCAGATGGAGGAGGAGATCGAGGTCCTTGCGAGCGACCTCGCGAATTACGCCATGCGCCGCGCGGATGAGGATGTGCGCGTTGCCAAGTATCAGGCGATGACCGGCCGCCTCATGAGCAGCTTTGTCGAGCTGAACGCAGCGGGCAGCTTTGCCACGCCGGAGCTCATGGCCATCCCGGACGAGACGTTTGAGGGCTTCTTCACCGCCTGCCCAGAGCTGGAGCGCTATCGCCGCTATCTTCTGGATATCCGCCGCCGCCGCGCCCATGTGCTCAGCCCGGCCGAGGAGAAGCTGCTGGCCGCTGCAGGCGAGATGGCTCAGGCTCCGGACAATATCTATGGTCTCCTGACGGATGCCGATATGAAGTTCCCGGACTGCACGGATGGCGAGGGCAACAAGCATCCGCTGTCCCACGGCACCTACATCTCCTACATGGAGTCCGGCGACCGCGCGCTGCGCAAGAGCGCCTTTGAGAATCTCTATCACACCTACGGCAGCTTTGGCAACACCATCGCCGCCGTGCTGGCCTCTCAGGTCAAACAGCTGCAGTTCTTCGCGCAGGCCCGCAAGTACGGCTCTGCCATGGAGGCTTCTCTCGATGTCACAAACGTTCCGACGAGCGTCTACACGAACCTCATCGAAGCCGTTCACAAGAATCTGGACAAGATGTACCGCTATGTCGATCTGCGCAAAAAGCTCCTTGGCGTGGACGAGCTGCATATGTACGACCTGTACTGCCCGCTCATTGAGGGCGTGAGCGGCCGCACACCCATCGAAGAGGCCAAGAAGACCGTATACGACGCGCTGGCTCCGCTCGGCGAGGACTACCGCAAGGTGCTGCAGCAGGGCTTCGACAACCGCTGGATCGACGTCTATGAGAACGCGGGCAAGCGCTCCGGCGCATATTCCGCAGGCGCGCGCGTCCATCCGTATGTTCTGCTGAACTACACCGGCACGCTCGACAGCCAGTTCACGCTGGCGCATGAAATGGGCCATGCCATGCATTCCTATCTCTCCAACCACAACCAGAACCCGCTCGACGCCGATTATGTGATCTTCGTGGCGGAGGTCGCCTCCACCTGCAACGAGGCCCTGCTCATGGAGTACCTCCTCGGCAAGACGACGGACAAGAAGGAACGCGCCTACCTCATCAACCACTTCCTTGAGCAGTTCCGCACGACGCTGTACCGCCAGACCATGTTCGCCGAGTTCGAGCTGAATGTCGGCCGCATGGCGCAGGAGGGCACGAGCCTTACGCCCGAGGTGCTCAATGCCGAGTATCGCCGCCTGAACCGCCTGTACTTCGGCGAGAACATCGTGCTCGACCACGAGATCGATACCGAGTGGATGCGCATCCCGCATTTCTACTACAACTACTACGTCTTCCAGTATGCCACCGGCTATGCTGCAGCCATCGCGCTGTCCCGCCGCATCCTGCGTGAGGGCGCGCCTGCTGTGAAGGACTACATCGGCTTCCTGTCCGGCGGCTGCAGCAAGAGCCCGATCGACCTGCTGAAGGGCGCAGGCGTGGACATGAGCACCACGAAGCCGGTTGAAGAGGCCCTGAGCCTGTTCGGCGAGCTCATCGGTGAGATGGAAGAGCTGATGAAAGACTGATGGAGATCTTCCTTCCTACGCTTCACACGTTTGAGAACAACAATATCTTTACCGGCAGCTGCGGCCTGCTCCGCTTCCGCATCGCTCCGACGGTCGTGATGGCCACGCCGAAGGAGGTCGATCTGGCTGCCAGCTCCATCCACGCCGAGCTGTGGCACGGCGAGCTGTGCTATGAGCTCAGCGAAATGGAACAGGAGCGGACCTTCCCCATGTCGGACGAGGGCCGCGCCGCCATGCAGCAGTGGCTGGAGGAGAATATCGAGCCAATCGAGCCAAAGACTGCGGAATAAAGGCAGCACCGCATGATTCAGCGAGAGCATTCGGCGAGAGATTTTTTGTCGAGACAAGGTTTGAAAAGTGCAGGAATACTTTGTGTACCCGCAAGGGGCATGCCGCATCCGTAAGGCGGCAAAGCCGCCAACGGCTGCGCAATAT
>NZ_JBBMFF010000242.1:0-953 GCF_040096185.1 Faecousia intestinalis
TGGACCTCAAGTCCTACACAGACACAGTATACCACAACGAGGAGCTAAAGTCACTCACAAGATACCGGTTTGACAAAGTTCGTGAACGAGCAAAGCTGAAGCAGTCCGTTTCCCGTCTGGTCACAATCTTGTTCCCAGAGCTTGAAAAGTTGGTCTCGTCACTGCATTCGGCCTCTGTTTACGCACTTCTCAGCGAATTTCCTGGCGCCAAACAGATTTCCAGCACGCACATGACGCATTTGAAAGCAGTTTTGAAAAACGCTTCTCAAGGCCGCTATGGCCAGGAGATGGCCGAGACCATTCGGAATGCGGCACGCTCCTCAGTCGGCTCTGTCATGCCCGCCAAGTCTCTTGAATTACAGCACACGATTCGCTTGATTCGTGAATTGGACGCCGAAATCGAAGATATTGAAACTGCCATTCAAGCCATCGTGGACGAAATGCAGTCTCCCATTACTACGATCCCAGGCATGGGTGTCCGTATGGGAGCGGTTATCCTGGCTGAAATAGGTGATTTCTCTCGCTTCGACTCGCCAGATAAAATCCTCGCATACGCAGGGATGTCACCTTCCACTTACCAGTCCGGGCAGCTTTCACTGTCTGGAGCCTACTCGCACATGGAAAAACGAGGTTCCCGTTACTTGCGCTACGCTCTTTACAATGCCACAAAACACGTCTGTCATTGGGACCCGACCTTTGCCGCTTACCTTGCCAAGAAACGGGCCGAGGGGAAGCACTACAACGTTGCGCTCTCTCATGCGGCAAAGAAATTGGTACGTCTGATTTTTGCAATGGAGAAATCTCAGCGGCCATACTGCGCCGCAGCATAACCCCGATTTTTCATAAGCTCAAGTAGGCGTCCAGAAGGACGTCAGCTTTGCTATACCCCTTTTGAACCGTCTAAATTTTTGCCGCTCCTCCGCATTTCGGGCTTGACTTTTAATAGTTAGTCT
>NZ_JBBMFF010000243.1:0-1664 GCF_040096185.1 Faecousia intestinalis
GAATGGTCTGGGAAGGCCAGTCAAAGAGTGTGAGAGCCACGTAGTCGAAAATGAAGTGAACGTAGCCGGATCCAGAGTACCGCGGGGCACGAGGAATCCCGTGGGAAGCCGGGGGGACCACCCTCCAAGCCAAAATACTACCTGATGACCGATAGAGGAGCAGTACCGTGAGGGAAAGGTGAAAAGCACCCCGGGAGGGGAGTGAAACAGTACCTGAAACCTTGTGCTTACAAGCAGACATAGCCCGTTAAAGGGTGGTGTCGTACTTTTTGTAGAACGGTCCGGCGAGTTATAGTAACTGGCGAGCTTAAGGTATTCAGTACCGGAGGCGAAGGGAAACCGAGTGTGAAGAGCGCGTGAAGTCAGTTGCCATAGACCCGAAACCAGGTGACCTAGCCATGTCCAGGATGAAGTGGAGGTAAAGCTCCATGGAGGTCCGAACCCACGTACGTTGCAATGTCCGGGGATGAGGTGTGGCTAGCGGTGAAATTCCAAACGAACTTGGAGATAGCTGGTTCTCCCCGAAATAGCTTTAGGGCTAGCGTAGGTAATGAGTTTCACGGAGGTAAAGCACTGTCTGAGCTAGGGGGCGATAAGCTTACTGAACTCTAACAAACTAAGAATGCCGTAGAAATGCTTACCTGCAGTCAGACTGCGAGTAATAAAATCCGTGGTCAAAAGGGAAACAGCCCAGACCCACAGCTAAGGTCCCAAATATACGCTAAGTGGAAAACGATGTGAGATTGCATAAACAACCAGGATGTTGGCTTAGAGGCAGCCACTCGTTCAAAGAGTGCGTAATAGCTCACTGGTCGAGTGATCTTGCGCGGAAAATTTAACGGGGCTAAGCGTATAACCGAAGCTTGGGAATGTCGAAAGACATTGGTAGGGGAGCGTCGTGTATGGGGTGAAGTCGCATCGGAAGGAGCGGTGGACTGTACACGAGTGAGAATGCCGGAATGAGTAGCGAGAATTATGTGGGAATCATAATGGCCGAAAATCTAAGGTTTCCTGGGGAAGGTTCGTCCGCCCAGGGTAAGCCGGGAGCTAAGGCGAGGCCGCGAGGCGTAGTCGATGCACATACGGTAGAAATTCCGTAGCCACCTCACACTAGAAAGCTGACACATGGAGATAGTCGAACCCGGCCGTTGGTCGCGCCGGGCGAAAGGGACCGAACTTATAGTAGGGAAGTCGATGATGCTCTGTGGCGAGAAAAGGCGAAGTGAGGTGCCCGTACCGCAAACCGACACAGGTAGATGAGGAGAGAATCCTAAGGCCAACGGGAGAAGGGTTGTTAAGGAACTCGGCAAATTGGTCCCGTAACTTCGGGAGAAGGGACGCCCTCGAAAGAGGGTCGCAGTGAATAGGCCCAAGCAACTGTTTACCAAAAACACAGGTCTCTGCTAAATCGAAAGATGACGTATAGGGGCTGACGCCTGCCCGGTGCCGGAAGGTTAAGAGGAGGGCTTAGTGGCAACACGAAGGCTTGAATTTAAGCCCCGGTAAACGGCGGCCGTAACTATAACGGTCCTAAGGTAGCGAAATTCCTTGTCAGGTAAGTTCTGACCCGCACGAAAGGCGTAATGATTTGGGCACTGTCTCAACAGCCCGCCCGGCGAAATTGTAGTACCGGTGAAGATGCCGGTTACCCGCAACTAGACGGA